>CAXGRO010000021.1:0-21572 GCA_964012055.1 uncultured bacterium | reverse complement strand
CGGCGGACCGGCCTACGGCGTTAGCAAAATCGGCCTGGTCGCCCTCACCCGCAGCACCGCCGCCGCCCACGCCAAAGACAACATCCGCTGCGTCCTCATCTCCCCCGGCCACGTCGACACCAATTTCATTCGCGCCGACAATACCTACAGCCCCAATGACTGGTCCACCAGCATCGACAACCCAGCAAACTACGAGGCGCGGCGCGCCGCCACGCCCCTGGGTCGCCTGTGTACCCCCGCTGACATCGCCAACGCCTTCCTCTTTGCCGCCTCCGACGAGGCCTCGATGATCACCGGGTCGATGATCACCGTAGACGGGGGGGCGGGCATCTAAGATGAACTCAAAATAGGGAGGGAGATCGGCGAGGGACTTTAAGACGCTTCTTAGGCCTTGCCAGCCTCTATCAACTCTTTAAAATACGCCAGCGCCTTGGCTTCTAAATCCTCGCCCTCATAGCGCGGCTTGCCCAGGTGTTCCAGGTTCACAAACCCCTCGTAACCAACCTCTTTTAACGCCGCCACGATCGCCGCCAGATCCACACCACCCTCGCCCAGCGGCACCTCAACGCCCCCCGGCCAGCGCTCCGTGTGGTCGCGCAATTGGCAAAAGTGAATTTTGCCGGCGAACTCCCGCACCAGGGCCGGCACATCGCCGCCGTTAATATCCATCCCCGTACACAAGGTCACCCCATTGTGCGCGCTGGGCACCGCATTGATCAGCCGCCGCAACTCGCGCCAGGTCCCCACCAAAAACGGTCCTCCCCAACCGTCCGCCTGATACGTCCCGTAGTCCTCCAACTGCACCCCGGCCGCCACCGCCTGCTCGCGCACCCCATCGGCCAATAAGCGATGCAGGCTGTGCGTTGCCACCGCAATGCCGCTGGACTCGGCCACCGGAATCAACTCGCCAAAGATCTCAACCAAGCCCTCCCAGCAGGCCTCTTCGTCCTCGACCTCGCCGGGTTTGCCGATGTCGACGTAGTGCAAGATAGACTCGATACCGGCGGCCCCCAAAACCTCCACCGTGCGCAGCATCGCATCAATGCAGCGCCGGTCGCGCTGCAATAACACATCCGGGTTTTTCGAGCCTGCCCGATCCCAGGGCCGCACCGGCCACTGGGTAAACCAGTAATTGGCGCACGGCAAGGCGATGTTGGCCTCCTCCAGCCGCCCCTTGAATTGCCGCAGGGCAGACGGATCGGGGTAGCCGTTTTCCGCAAAACCAGGCAGAGCGGCCACGGTGACGTACGCTCGGTCAACGCCTAACTGCCGACAGCGCACCACCGCGGCCGTCACATCGGCCGCCGCACCAATGCCTACTTTCATATTGTTGTCTTTCGCAGGCTCAACGCTTGCGCGGCAGTTTCCACTTGCGCAAGTGTTTCCTCCACGCCCTTTCCACCTGCCTGTGGATCTCTTGCACGTCCTTCCAGCGATCGCCGAACACCGATAGAAAATAGCCCGGCGGAATCTGCTCGGGACACACAAAGAGTTCGCGGCCGGACGTCGCCGCTTTTAACCACAGCGCCAACACCTGATCGGCAAACTCCATCCAGTCCACAAACTCCGGCGTTATTTCGCCCCTGCTATTGAGCGCCGGTATCTGGGCGTGGTGGCCATTGAAGGGCCTAAAGTGAAATTGGTTGGCCAATTGCACCAGATCCGGCCGCTCGATCAAGCGGTCGTAATAAGGCGGCGACAGGTGCTTGACCACGGCCGGATGCGAAAAGTCCCAGGTCATCTTCAAAGGTTTCTTCTCCGCCTTCTCGTACCCTGAGGCCAGCGCGTAGTGCTTCTCCGGCGTTTCGGTGCAAGTGTCGCGGTGCATCTCTATGGACACGTCCATCTCCATATCGTCGGCCACGTCCATCAGGCGCCGCGCCACTTCCACGGCGCGCTTGGTCGGCGTGTCGTGGTCGAGCATCTGCACGTTTACCACCCGCGCCCCGTGCGCCTTGATATTGCGCAACTTGGGTTTAATATCTGAAAGCCCCTCCAGGTCGGTAGTGCAGGCAAAGAGCAAACCCGAGGCGGCCACCTGATCGGGGTTGACCATAGTCGTGCGCCCGACAAAGCCGTCAAAACCGGCTTTTTTGTATTTGGCCAGTTTCTTCTCTATCGACCACTCGCCCTTCTTATTGCCGTAGCCGGCCAAGGTGCCCAAGGTGGCCATGTGATAGAGTCTGGGTTTTTCCACTTTCTTTTTTTTAGCCATGATATCCTCCTTCTTTTGGGTGGCAAGAATTTAATGAATTTGCGCTGCCAATGCACCTTGTAACTATCTCAATTCTCCGATTGTAAAATTAAAAGACAGGGTTGCCCACTGTATCGGTAAAATAATCGATCACCAGCCAGATACCGCTGCACAGCACCTGGCCAGTAATCAGCCCCAGAAAAAAGGGCTGGACGCGCTGATAGGCGGAGGCTCCGCCGTAACGCAAAATTAAAATCTTTATCAGCCAGGCCAAAAACACGCTAAACCACAAACCGTTCATCATGTAGTTGGCCCCAATGGGAAAACCAATCGGGTGTACCGGCCACCAGACCAGGCGTTGCCGCAGCCACATCAGCAACGCCATCACCCCACCCCCACCGGCAAAAAAACCCAGCCCCGGCCAGTAAACGCCTGTGGGTTCTAGGTTGCGCACGGCAAAGGCGTAGGCCGTTTTGGGCCCCCCCGAAAAAAACCAACTGCCCATATTTATGGCCCCGTGCCGATAGACCAGGTGGAAGATCATCCAGCAGGAACCCAGCGCCCCAATCAAAAGTGCCAAAATCAACCCCCAGAACACCAGGCGCCGGCTCCGCCTATCCATCTCGTCAATCATTTTTAAGGCAGTGGCACAGGTGCCCATAACAAATACGCGCACGTCCGCCGCCCACATAAAAGTCAGCGACAGATTAAACACCCCGGTCGGCCCCACCAGCGCCGATCCCACTCCCTGGACCACCAGGCTCGGCGCAATCATAGGCGCCCGCACTACCACCAGGCCGGCCTCGGTCACAATGCGCGTGATGCCGACAAAAATCAACACGGCCAACGCCACAAAAAGCAGGGAAATCCACAGCGGCGTGCCCATCAACCACAGCCAGCCCGACATGACCAGGCAACCGCCACCGCCCCCAATAGCGGCGGCGCGGTACGACATAATCTCGTCGCCGTCGTCGATGTGCCTATCTCTACCCAACGCTTTGCGCAGCACATTCTTCAGGTGCTGCCGACCAAACCACAACCCCGCCAGCACCATGGCTATCAGCGCCCCGGCCCCCTGATAGCCCAAAAAAGCCTGGTCGTTGACGCCGTAAATGAGCACTTGGCTGGGGCGCAGGCCGGCAAAATTGAGAATTTCTTTTTCGAATTTTGACAGGATGTGAAAAAACCACAGGCCGGCGGCGATCTGCGATTGAATGAAGTAGGAAAAACCCAGCACGTCAAAACGGATGGTCAATTGCAAGGACTGGATGCCCACCAGCGAAAGCCACCAGGTCAACCCGGGCACCACCACACTGGGGTAGTAGTGATTCAAACCCCGCAAGCTGCCGTAAATCATCGGCAGAGAGCAGCCGATCCACATGGCCGGGTGTTTAAAAAAATCGTTCACCAGGCGCGCGCCTTCCTCGTTGCGGATCATCGCCAAGCCCACCTGGGCGATGGGATAGGCCAGCCGCTCCCGCTCTATCCACTGGCGCCGCAAAATCACCGCTACCGACACCATAGTCGCGTAGAGCGCCAACAGAAAAACCGCCCACCACAGCAGGGGTTCAACCCAGGCCCCGTACGGAATATCGGCGCCCGCTAGGCCTTCGTAAAACATTTTGTTCTGCGCCCCGTCGTCGACCATGATTTTCTTGTCGGGAAAGTGGGGGAACAATTTTTCAGCCCACTTGTTCTGCGGCGACGCATAATAGAAAATAGCCGTTATCATCGGCAAAATCTGCTGGCCCAACCCCATGGTGCACAGCGCCGATACAATCAACAACATCGCATAAACCAGAATGAGTTCGGCGCGATTTAACACCAGCCGCCGGCCGCTCCACACCGCCACGCCATTGGCCAGCGCACAGGCGAGCAGGAAGGTGGAGAAAATCAAACCCGGTGAATGAATATCAAATGCGTTTAACGGCCAGTGGGCCCAACCCCATCCCAAGACCGCAAGCAGGCAGAGGACGATAGCATTGCGCCCGCTGCGGCCGCCCAACTTAAACAGCAGGTTCAGCACCCCGATCAAAAAGAGAAAGAGAAAAATCGCCCCCAGGGTGTTGAAATCGTTGGCCATATAGGTGCCACCAATCACCATATTGCCATACGGATCCCCTGCCGCCAGAAACAAGCTAAGACAAGCGCCTACCGCAAAACCGCGCAGTCTGATATTCTGCCGTTCTTCGCCCGCAAGTATGGACGGGTCGCGAACATCCAGGTACTGCCGATAGTCTATGGGTATATTTTTTTTCAACTGGGCATCCTATCCCTCAATGCCCCACCTGTATCAGGTTGGAGCGCACCGGCGGCAAATCCGACCCCACACCTCCTTCGTCGTCCGCCACCAGCCGCAGTGCCTCGCCAGCCGCGCTGGCGAGATAAATCACCCTGGAGAAACGGGCCATACCGCCCTGCGCTTTGGCCCGCATGGCCAAGCTGCCCACCCCAGCCAGCGCCAGCGTCACGGTCTCGGCAAAGTCGCGATCGATATTGCCGTGCTCGTCTTGCGCCACCACCACCGGCTGGCGCCCCAGCAATTTGCCGCTGACAGCGCCGCCCGGCTGCACCGCAAAAGCCAAACGGGTCGCCTCCACATCAATGACTACCTGGTTGAAATCGTAGGCCCGCACCGCCGTGCCTAAATTGATGCCGTCCATCTTCACCCCGCCTTGCCCACAACCCACCTTGAAGGCGTGTCCGTCTGTCACCTTGGTATTCAGTACCGCCGTGGCCAAATAGAATTTCTCGATGCCGCTGGGCGGTCGCTCAATGCGCGTCACCGCGAGGGTGGAAAGACCGCCGACCTGTATCGCCCCCCGGTCTAAGGTGCTGAGCCGGTATTCGACGCCGCGCAAACTGGCATCGCGGCTGCGGTACAAACGCAATTCTTTCAAATCTTCCCAGCTCAAACCCGTTGGGGTGGATAAGTCTTCAAGCGCCATCGTCAAGGAGTGTAAACGCTCATAGCCATTTCCCGTTAGCCCTATAATAAAGAGTACAACTTCATCGCCGGGCGCCGCCCGCACCTGGCCTGCCAACCCGGCGGCCACTGTGGTCTCGCGCGGCCAATCGTCGGCCTTCACCCAGGGTAGGGCGTCCTCGCCCCCCACAAAAGTAAAGGTCGTATCGACAAAACCGTCTCCGTTGTCGTCTGGCTCCGTACTGTGGTCCCAATAATTGCCGCCGATAGGTTTGGCCAAGCTAAAAACGTTGCCCTGGCTGTACTGAGAAATTTCAACGCTCTTGCAATTGTTGGAAAAGACGTTGCGCACAAATTGGTTGGCGGACGACTGTCCAAAAATGTGGATCGCCGCTGCCCGGTCCTGCGCAATGCGGTTATTGTCGAAGACATTGCCCTGGGAAGTCTCAATACTCACCGCGCGATTGTGGCGCTCAATCACATTATAGCTGATGGTATTGCCGTTGCTCTCCTGCAAATAAATGCCACGCCCGTGCGCGTGGCTAAATCCCTCGCCGCCAATTTTATTGCGCGTGATGGTATTGCCGTGCGCCTTGCACAAAAGAATCTGGCGGGCAAAGTCCCCTATCACCACATTGCGAATCGTCACCCCCGTCCGCCCGTCGAGCACAATGCCGATTTTGTTGCCCTTGTCGGGCGAGCGCACCCGATATCCTCCTCCGTCCAACGTCAAGCTATCTTCGGCGACCAGAATCTCGGCGACCACGTCTTTGGTCAAGGTGTAGGTGCGCGTTGCTACATCCCACTTACCGTGCGCCACATCGGCCGGAATCGCAACCTGGCTTTGCCCACCGACCGGCTCGAGCACCGCAGCAACAAACAAAAAAATCCAAGAAAACCGCAAATGTCCCACTGTACCTCTTTCGTCTCTAACAATGAATCCAACCATTATCCAACGTCGACTCCAACACAGTAGCATCTCCAACCCTTCAAGTCTAATGTGCCGAGTTTCCCGCGGCAATACCCGCCGAATCGCCCTCGGTTGCGCCAGCCCCCTGCCGGAGTTTAAGTTATAAAAATCAGCGCAGTCAATATCCATATGCTCGCCGTTTCTTGCGGGTGGGGGTCTTGCCAGCGGTGTTTTGTGGGGGAGTTATGCGGGGCAAGGGCGGCCGGGATTCACAGCCGCCCCGCGGCTGTGGGGGCGTTGGGACGTGCAGGCCACACGCGGGCCTCACAAAACACCAGAGGCAAAGCCCCCACCCGCAAGAAACCCAACGTCTCTCAAAACTAAGAGGAACGCTCATGGCCGCCAAAAAAAGACACAGAAACGCAATCTTGGGCACCCTCCTGCTAATCGCCCTGATCGCCTGGGACATCCACACCCACCAGGTGCAAACCTTTTTTGTCGGCCGCGCCATATCTCAATTCCCCACCGACGAACCCCTGCAAATCGAAGATCTGCCGCTGCTGCGCCCCGGCACCCTCACCCTGGGCCAGGGCAACCCCACCGTGGCCATCGCCGCCTCCATCGACGCCGAACTGCCCCAACCCGCCGCCCTCGACGACTCTCTCAACTACGAACAGGTCGACGCCATTGTGCGCCGCGCCCTCGACCTGGATCAATCGGGGCGCTCCATCCGCGACGTCATCGAACCCAGCGACTGGGTCGTCCTAAAAATAAACAGCGTCAGCAATAGGGGCGATATGGGCAGCGACGGCTGTGGTTCGCGTTGGACCCACGACTGCACCGAACACCCGGGCCAGATCACCGACCTGCGGGTGGTCAAAAGCGTCATCAACTATCTGATCGAACACGTAGAACCACAGCGCATCACCATCGCCGAGGGCGGCTCCGGCTCGCCGCGCAAGGGCGAACCCGGTTTTCCCAGCTACGCCGTCGACGACAGCTGGTCGGTTAGCTACCCCATGTTCGCCGACCTATCCTATATAAAAATCCTGGAAGAATTCGCCGCTGCGGGCACCTCCACTGTGGTCGACACTTCAGACCTCAACTACGCGCCCTATCGACGCCAACCCGTTCCCGGCGGCGCCATCTCGCGCCTGGGCGTGACGCGTCTAAACTACGCCAGCGCCCAGTACGGCTTCCACGTCGACGGTTCGGGCAATTTTCGTACTGAGGACGAGGGATTCTATATCGCCGAAACCATCCTCGACGCCGACAAAGTGATCTCTATCCCGGCGATGAAAACCACGATCTACGGCACAACGCTGGGCATTAAAAACTACGTGGGCACGCTGGCGCCGCTGGCCTACGGCAGCGGCCTCTCCAAAGCCGCCCACTACGAAAGAAACCCCGAGCAGGGGTACGTCGACCTATTCTCTTATAATCCGGCGGCCTATACCGTCATCGAAGGGTTCTGGTCCACCGAGGGCGACGGCCCCCAGCGCGGCGACAATGTGCAGCACAATCTAGTGGTAGTGGGCAGTGATCCTGTGGCCACCGAAGCCATCGCCAACGTCACCATGGGTTACAACCCCCTCGACCTGGAAGTACACCACCTGGCCGCGGTAAAGGGCTTTGGCACCTTCGATCGCGACAAGATCCGCGTCGTCGGTCGCCAACCCGAGAGCGTGTAGCACAACTTCGTCAAATCCAAAGCGGTCAGGGCCTCATCCGGAGAAACGCTGTATTACGGCCGCGGCATCCGCCGCTGGCTGGCGGCCGGTCCCTTTCCCACCAACGACATCGAACTCGAGCACCTGCCCGGCGAAGCGCAATTGCGTCCCGGCGAAGGCCAAACCGCCGGCGCCCATGTCTGGACCCGGGTCGAACACCTGGGCTATTCCACCGAACGCCTGCTGCTGCACGAAATTTTCGGCCGCGACGCCGACGTAGTCAACTACGCCTTCACCCTGGTAAACTCGGAGCAGCAGCAAGAGGGTTTTCTCTGGTTCGGCTACAACAATATGGCCAAGGTCTGGCTCAACGGCGAAGTCATTTTCGCCGATTCCGAACGCCGCGATTTTGCCCTGGCAGACCTGAAAATACCTATAAGCCTGCACCAGGGCGAGAACCACCTGCTCTGCAAAATCGGCAATACGCGCGGCAACACGGCCGTAGCGGCTCACGTAGTCGACGAGGACGGCGACCGCCTGCCCGGCATCGAATTCGCCCTCACCGCAGACGTGCCCACAACTATCGCCGCTGAAACGGCGACGACTTTGCCGCAGACAACCGAATTGGCGGACAATTATCCCAATCCTTTCAACCCAATTACGCACATCCGCTTTGCCCTGCCCCATGCCGCTGCTGTACAATTAAGCGTTTACAATACCGCCGGCCAAAAGATACGCACCCTGGTAGATAAAACGCTCGATGCCGGCCACCACAAGGCCGTTTGGGACGGCCGCGACCGCTCCGGTTACAACGCCGCCAGCGGCGTGTATTTTGCCGTGCTCGAAAGCGCCAATTTGCGTCACACTCACCCCATGGTCCTCGCCCGTTAATTGCCCAAATCGCCGAGAGGAGATTACCCCATGCTGCGCCCCCTCACCATTACCTGTCTAGCACTATTCGCTGCTGCTGCTACTCGCGCCGAACTGCCCGACGACCTGCCTCAACACACCATCCGCCGCGCCGCCGGCCCTATAACTATCGACGGCAAACTCGACGAACCCTCCTGGCAGGCGGTCCAGATTATCGACGACTTCGTTTTTCCCTGGTGGACAGAAGGAGAAAAACAACGCACCGAAGCTTTTCTGCTGTGGGACGACGCCAACCTCTATGTCGCCTTTATCGCCCACGACAAACACATTTCGGCCTATTTTACCCAGCGCGACCAGGCCGTCTCCCGCGACGACTGCGTCGAAGCCTTCATCGCCCCCGACAGCAGCGACGTAAAAATCTACTTTAACTTTGAATTCAATGCCCTGGGCACCATCCTGGACCGCTCGCCGCGCGACAACCGCAGCTCAAAGTGGAACGCCGAAGACATCGACGTCAAGATTACCATCGACGGCACCCTCAACAACCACGAAGACATCGACGATAAATGGACCACTGAAATCGCTATCCCCTTCTCCAGTTTTGCCCCTTACGCCCCCCGCCTGCCGCCGCACGACGGCGACGTGTGGCGCCTCAACCTCTACCGCACCGGCGGCGAGATCAACAAACAACATATTACTTGGTCGAATACAAAAACTCCTAAACCGCAATTCCACTGGCCCGAGCGCTTTGGCATCGTCCACTTTTCAAGTACCGCGGTCCCGGTCCAAATGGAGAAAAAAAGCGAGAATTAAAATCCGCAATGTAGCAAAAACAAAAAAAGAGGGACCAAATAAAATTGGTCCCTCTTTTCTGTTTTTATGCGAACCGCTCACTGGGGCCTTAAATCCTCCGTAGCCAGTGGAATTTTCTCAATGCCGGCTCTTTTGGCGGCCTCAAAGAGATCAAGCAAGTGCTTGTGTTTGGTCTCCTTGTCGGTGCGCACCACCAGCGTCAAAGAGCGTGTGCCCTGCTTCTCCCGCGCCAGCACCTGATCGATATTGGCCATGGTCACCGGATGCCGGTTGATCTCCATGCGCCCGTCCGATGAAATCGACGCCACCAGCTTCTTCTCCTCCACCACCTCCGCCTGCTTGGCCTCGGGCAACTCCACCTGCAACGTGTAGGGCTGCTTAAACACCGTGGTCACCATGAAGAAGATCAACAGCAAAAACACGCAGTCGATCATCGGCGTCAGATTCATCTCCTGCTCTTCGTAAGCCGATTTCTTCTTGGCCATAACTCACTCCTCCTCTTCGCGGGCAAAGGCAATGCCTTCCACACCCACGTTCTTGGCCGTGTCGACCACATAAACCACGTGCTTCTGCGCACACTCGGCTTCGGCCTGGATGATGATATTCTTATTGTTGGCCTCATCCATGGCCAAGACCAACCGCGACCCCAGCGCCGTCTTCTCGATCGTCTCGCCTTTAATCTCAATGCGGCCGGTCTCGTCCAGCAGCACATTGATGTCCTTCTTCTGCTCCTGCACCGGATCGCTCTTGGCCGGCAGGTCCACCTCCAAGCCCTTGGTGTGCAGGAACACGGTGGTCACCATGAAGAAGATCAACAGCAAAAATACGCAGTCGATCAACGGCGTCAGATCGGGTTCGCCCTCGTCGGCAAAACCGGCCGGTCGTTCCCTTTTGTGTCGGGCCATCTCTCCAGCCTCCGTTGGCCTACTCTCCGCCGGCCGCCTGCCGCCGCTGGCCGGCCATGATCAGCGTGTTGGCAAAGGCGTGGCCATACACCTCAGTGCGCTCCAGCGATTTATCCGCCTTGCGCGCCAGATAGCGGTAGGCCACAATCGTGGGAATAGCTACAATCAGACCCGAAGCCGTAGTTACCAGCGCCTGCGAAATACCGCCGGCCACCACTTTGGGATCGCCCGCCCCGGCCACGGCGATCGACTCGAAGGCGATGATCATACCCAAAATAGTACCTAAAAGGCCTAAGAGTGGGCTGATGTTACCGATGGTGTTTAAAATAGGCAAATTCTTGCCCAAATACGCCCGCGCCGCCTCCTCCGTTTCAATGACCAACTCGTCTTTGAGGTCTGTCAGCTCGCGCTGCATCACCATAAACCGGCTCACATCGCCGCCGCCGCTGGACTGGGCTAATTGGATCATCTCCTCGTGCGTGTCTTTGAACTCGCGCTGCTCGATCATCAGCGTATCGTAGCGCCGCAGCAGGGCGGCAAAGACAAAGTTGAGCAGCCCCTTGCCCTGGTTGCACTGTTCGACGGTGGCTTCTTCGCCCCGATCAATCAGGATGCGCTCGAGTTCGTCCAGCTCTTGCTGAGCGGCCTCGGACGAGGGCAATTGGCTAAACACCCACAACCGCTCGAGGATGTAGGCGATCGACAGCACAGCACAGCCGATGAGCAGCACCATCAGCGGTCCGCCACTTTGGATTGTTTCCCACATATCTACTGCTCCTTGTTTTGACTTCGCTAGTTTTCTTTAGCGCTTGTTTCTAAATCCTGGCGCGACAGGCGCTGACCGATGCGCAGACCCGTCTCAATATCTGCAACCTTTTCGACAATTCTGGCCTTGCATAAATGCGAACCAATAATCTGGTTCACCTCGACCAGGGCGACGCGCTCGCCTTCTTTGTAGAGCGGCAAAAAGTCGCCGTGTTCTACATGGTCCTCGGTGCCGACCCCGAGGTATACTTCACTTTCCTCCACCGCCAGCACCACCGCCTTTGGGCTCGACAGATCAATCGGCGGGCGTTCTATTATGGTCCGCACGACTTCGGCGCTGAGCTCCTTAAAAGCCACGTCGACCAGCTGCCCGAACGGCAATTCAAAAAAACGCTCGGAGGCGAACTCCACCTTAAAGAGTTCGCGAAAATCCCGATCCTGCTGACGCGGCCGCCCAAAGAGATCCAGGCCCAATGGCCGCTCGGTGGAATCTCTGAAAACGTCAAACGTCTCGACCACTTCCTCAGTGGCCACCCGGATCAATTCTATCTCGGCGATGTTAACCACCGATTTATAAGATTTGAACCCGGCCAGGTTCGGATCGCCCGCCGTAGTGCGGCGCACACCAAACTGTTCCACTATGCCGCTGATTACGAGATCGGCTTCCAGCAAGCGCCCGGCCCGCACCGCTCGACTTACGCCCGTCTGATCTCGCAATTCTTTGTTCTGCAAGACGGCTACCACGCGCTCCTTGGGAACGATGCTAAGCCGCGCCTCTTCGGCTAGGTAACGACCGAGTAGAACCGGAACATCAGTAGCCAGGTCCCACTCACCTTGAAAACCGGCGCGGTCTTCAAAATCGAGTAGAGCGATGTGCAGGGAAGGCAATCGGATCGATTCCCCACCCCAACTCGCAGTGCTCATCAAGAGCAGGGCCATCGCCATCCCGTACCACAAAATCTTTGCCGGCGCGCGCATAGGGCGATTTATTTCTTTGGCGCCTCCGCCTGCATTACCTCTTTGGTCTCTATCTCTTGATCGAACTCAAGCGTAATGTCTATCGTCTCTATGGGCTGGCCGGAAGCATCGAACTTCAGCACAAAATCTCTGAGCACCAGCCGCACCTGCTGCACGTCCTCATCCAGCGGGTCAAAGGCGATCAGCCCCGAATAGCTCTCGCCTTTAAACACTTTCACGTCTTCGCGATAGGCAGTACTGCGCACATTGCCCATGCGCAAATCAAAGCGATAAAACTCGTTGCCGCTCTGGCCGCGCAGCGCTCGGTAATAGCGCTCAAAACTATTGTGCGGCGAGAAAGCAGGCAGGCCGTAGGATTGCAATTGTTCGCCCTGATCGGTGTAGAGCAACGTCTTAATGGGATCCAGCAGCACCTTGGCGTATATGTCGTTATTGACAGTGACACGGAACACAGCAAAGCGCTTAGGCGTATGCCCCACCAGCGGGTCGATCCAATCGCCGTAGGTATAGGGGTTGGTCGAAAAGAAACCCCGTTTTGAGTCCTCGTCAAAAATCGAGTTGAGCGCCACGTCGGTCATGGGTTCCACTTTAACGCGCAACCCCTCTATGGTGTAGGTGACGGAACCGTCGTCGCCCACTACGTAGAGCTCTTGATCGGCCTGTTGGATACTGGGAATCAGCTCGTTTTTATAAAGTATGTTCGGCGGCGTGAAAAAACTGCACCCGCCAACCAAGAGTAACAATATAGAGATACCTGTGCGCATGACCACTACCTCTCTCACTGACTGCTCTGGCTAAAAAAGTCGATCTGTTGCTGCGCAATAGAACCTTCCTGCGTCAGCGCAAAAATGACGGCGTTAATGCCAAAGCGCAATTGCGGCTCGTTGCCGTCGTTGCGCGCCCACGTGTGCACATAGCCCTTGTCGGAATACACCGACACCAGGCGGTCGCCCAGAAAAACGCCTTCCAGATAATAGGACTGCTCGGCGATGATCAGCCGCCGATTGGCGCGCTGTTCCGTAAAGCCGGGGATCTCCAGCTCCGAACCCACCGGAGGGCCGTCAAAGTCGTAAAACGTGTGGTAGATCGGATGGTTGTTGGAAATGGGCCGCAACTGGCCCTCCGCCCCCAGCGCGTCGCGAAAAATGCGCCGCAGCGACGCCTCGCCTTGGCTGAACTCCTCGGTGGGGTTGGCGTTGTCGACAAAAAGAAAACCGCCGCGTCGCAGGTAATCGCCCAAGTTCTTCAACTCGCGCTCGGTCAACTCAAAAGCCTCGTCCGCGGTAATGTAGATGAAAGGCGTGCGAAAGAGTTCCTGCGAGTCGACAAAGAGGTGGGCGTCCACCTGTGCAGTGATGCCCGTCTGTTCGTTGAGCGCGTCAACCAGGTTGGGAATGGCCTTGGCGGCGCTGTCAAACGTCGGCTCCAAATCGTTGGCCCAGGCCGTGCCCAGATAGACAAAACCCTTCACCTTGCGCCGATCGGTCGGGTCCTGAATAATAAGGCCCTTGTATTTTCCGGTGTCCAGTGCGTTGAGGTCGATCAATTCTTCGCGCATGGCAATGCGCTTTTCCGGCTCTTTGGTGCCGGTGATCTTGGCGGCGGACAACTCGATGGGGCCGGTTTGCAAGTTGATCTGCACGTCCGTGTCCAGGGAATACTCAAACGTCTGCACGCTGCCAAAGGTCGACGGCCCAGTCAGGCGCGGCGCCGCCGGCATGGCCAAGCGCGGTTTTAGCGCCGTCACCTGCTTGGTCATGGCGCGCGGGCGCAGACGCTGGCGCTTGAGGGTAAACGCCTTGGTCGAACGCGGCTTGCGGATAATCAGGCGGGCCACCGCCGGCGGCGGGGCGGCGCCTTCCTCGACACTCACCAGCAAATAAATGAAGACAGCGGCAACCAGTCCCGCGCCGATTAGCAACCCCCAAACAGTGTATTTGAAGGTCGCCTGCAGCAGGCGATCTAGACTGAGTTCGTCACTGGGCGCTTGAAAGCGTTTTGGATCGGATACCATATAGGAAGCCCCTATTGATCCATACCCCAAATTAAAACCATCGTTAAAGAACCACCAAACTGTCGACCGCCGAGCGCGGCCCAAAAAATTGATTCTCGTCTACGGTCCACACCTCAATCAGGTACACGGCACCTTCGCTGAGATCCAGGCTCGTTTCTTCGTACGTACGCGCCGCCGCGTTCTCCAGAGAGCGCGTTTCCGCCTCGCCCGTGGCATTGGTAAAACTGATCACAAATCCCGTCACATTGGCTTCCGACGCCATCTCCCAGGTAATCGTAACCGTGCCGTCTTCTACCGCCGTCGTCACGTTGGTAGGCTGTGCCAGATGGCCGCGGTGGAATTGGGATGGCAATTCGGCGTCGTTGCTACACGCCCACAGCCCCAGCAATAGGCCACAAAGACAATACATCCATTTTGCCATATTCATATTCCTCATAGTTCCCGGCACACTCTAAAAACGGGCGACCAGGGCTACCCCTGGCGCATTGGGATTTGGCAGCGGCGTCAACACCACTTTCTTCTCCGCAGTTGGCACGGCCCCGCCCCTAAAAAAAACATCAAGCAGATTGTAGCCATAGACCCCTATGGCCAGCACGCCGAACAACTGGCGACGCGTGTGAGACCTGTCCAGATCGTCTTTTAGACTCTTGAGGGATTGCCAACTCTCTTCCGCTTGCTCAAAAGAGCCCCCTTCGCGCAACGCCAGATAGCTTTCCTGTTCCAGTTCCAAGCGGTCCACCCGGGTGTTGTAATCGGCGTGCGAAGTAAGCCACACGACCAGGCAAGTGATCTCGGCTGCCACCAGCGCCGTCCCCTTGCGGCTGTGACCGGTGGCCAGCTGGCCCAATCCCGGAAACGCGAGCGAGAGACCGATAGCTTCCTTGCGTGTAACGCTTTTCTTGCGCACCTCAAAGCGCCCTTCCTGCGCTTGCAGTTCGGGACCGACGAGCAGGAACAGAATCCCTGTTAAAAGTATTGTGCGTCGCATGGTAGTAATACACCTTCCTATCGTTGCTCTGCAACCTCGTCTTTGCACTAGGTCACAATCTCGTAGAGACAATCCAGTCGCGATGCGATTTGGCAAACTGGAAGGCGTCTCTGGTCGCCTTCTTCTCCTCGAACATCAAAATCACCTGGTCGTAAACGCTCACCGCCTCTTTCCACTGCCCCAACCCTTCTAGGCAAACCCCCATATTGCTCAACGCGCCGATTTCGCTCTCGGTACCGGGGTAGTTCTCGATCACGTCCTTAAAAACTACAACGGCCTGCTCGTAATACTTTTCCTGCTTGGTGGCATCGGCCGAGTCCAACAGCGCAATGCCTTTCTCGTAGTGCTCGTAGGCAATGGCTTCTTTTAGTTCGGCCACCAAGCGCGGCACCTGGTCGGCCACCTCGGCCTGGGGGTAATGCTGCTGCACCAGTAAGTAGGCATCCAACGCCTTCTGGTATTCGCCACGGTTGTAAGCGTGGTCGCCAAAGGTAAACTGAGAGGATGCGGCAAAGTCGCTGTCGGGGTAGCGCTCCAGCAAGGTGCTAAAAGCTTGCATGGCCTCATCTTCGCGTTTCAACTCAATAAGGCACCACGCCATATTGTATTGGGCGTCGTCGGCAGCCGTTTCGCGAGGAAATTGATCAAGCAAGCGCTGGTAATAAACAATGGCGTCGGAATATTCGCCCAATTGGTAGTGACTCTCCGCCAGACCAAAGGTCATGTCGGGCAATTCGAGCGCATTGGGAAAGTCGGCCAGCAATTGCTGGAAAAGTCCGCGCGCCTCTTCAAACTCCCTCAAGCTGTAGTGCGAATTGGCCAGGTAGAAGTTGACCAGCAACTTTTGGTCGGGATTGAGATCACTTTGACTCAATTCGATAAAAACTTCTTTGGCGCGATCGAGATCGCCTTCGCCAAAATGATAGGCCCCCAAGGTCAGGCGTATGTCTGTGGCAAAAGGCGATTCGGGATAGAACCGCAGCATTTTATTGAAGGTTTCGACGGCCTCCGCCCCACGCTGCAAGCGCATGAGCGCATCACCCAAAATAAAGTAGGTCCGCTCTTTAGTCCCGCTCAGTTCAGAGCCAGTCTCCTCAGAAAATTCCAAGGCGATCAGGCGGCGCGCCAGGCGGATCGTCTCCGGGTAATTGTCCCCTTCGTACTGCAGACCCAGCATGCGATTGAGCAGGTTGGCCTGTTCTTCCGGGGTTTTGGCTTTGGCAATCATCGCATCCAGCACCTGAATGGCGTCCCCGCCCCGGTTCTGCTTGAGATAAGAAAAGGCCAAATTATCCTGTGCAATGCGAACCCGCTCCGGGTCCTGCACATTGTCGATAATCCAGCGTAGATCCTCCTGCCCCAGGCTGTAGTTTTCCAAAGCGAAAGCGGCACTGGCCCGACCGCGGCGGATGGCTTCTTCCAACTCCAGACTAGCGGGAAATTCGAGCGAGTTGCTATAATTTTCTACCGCGCGCCGGTATGAAGCCTGGCCGCTATAAGTCTGACCGAGCAAATAGTAATAACCGCCGCGCTGCGCATCGTCGTCTACCGCCACAAACCCTTCTTCGAGCACGCCGCTGGCATCGGCAAACTTGCGCTGCGCCAGCAATACGTGTCCGGCGCCCATGCGCGCCCGGGCAAAATAGGGCGACTCGGACGGAATCCGCAAGAAGGCATCCCCGGCCCGCGCCAAATCGCCTTCGGACTGGCGCGACAGGGCCAAGCGCATATGTGCTTCGTCGGTGTAATCGCTGCCCGGATAATTGTTGAGCAATTGTTCGGCTCGCGCCGCCGCGGCGCCGTACTGCCGCCGCTCGAATAATATTTCCGCCAGTTGTACCAGGGCCCGCTGGGTGTAGTTGTCGTCCTTGTTTTCGCGGATAACCGTTTCGTAATCGGTCCGCGCCCGCTCGGCGCCGGCATCGGTGCCCAGCGATTGGTAGGCCAGGGCGCGGTTGAATTGGGCATCGAGCAAATAGGGCGACTGCACATCGGCGCTCAGCGTGTCGTACTGGGCAATGGCCTGCTCCAGCCAGGCCCGCGCGCCGGCGCGGTCATCATCTTCCAAGCGCTGTTGACCCAATTGATGATAGCTACTGCCGATGCGGTAGCGCACCCGGCCTTCGCTGTAGCCGGCCGTATTGGCGATATCGCTGTAGCCCTGCAAATAAATGCGGTATTCGCTCACCGCCCGTTCGTAGAGACTCTGTTCAAAAAGGCGCTCGGCCAAGGCGTATTGAATGCTCGCCTTGAGCGTGCGATCGTCGGACTCATCAATGGCCTCGCGGTAGGTTTGCAGCGACGCGTTGAGATCGCCCTTTTCCTGGTAGAGGTCGGCCATGCGCAGATAGGCCTCTTCCACCAATTGGCGCTCGATGCTAAACAGGGTGATTACGCGCCGGTAGGACTCGAGCCCCTCGTCAAAGCGCCCCAGTTTGGTGTAGCAAGTCCCGACGCGGATCTCCGCCTTGGCCGCCAATTCCAATGCCGTTTCGTCCACCAGCCCGGCCAGCTTTTCCCGCTTGATTTGCTGCAACTCGTCTTCGGTCAAATCTTCGATGCGCTGGCGCTCCACCAGGCGGCGATAGTGCTCAATGGCGCGCAAATACTCGCCCTGTTCTTGCAGGCACTCGCCGATCTGGAAGAGGCTGCGGTCGGCGCGGTAACCGGTGGGAAAGCGCTCCAGCAACGTTTCGAACGCCTCGATGGCACGGCTGTAATTCTGCGTCTCGTAATGCGCCCACCCGGTATTGTAATAGGCTTCTACGGTTTGGGGATGGTCGGGATAAGCAGTAATCATCTCCTGCGCCGCAGTGACAACCTGGGAGTAATCTTCAACAGAGAAGTAGAGATCGATCAGACGGCCGCGGGCTTGGACTCTGAGCACTTCATTGGTCGCTGTTTCTGCAACCCGGCGGAACGAAGCCGCGGCGCGCGCCAGGGAAGTGTCGGCTAGAGTGCGAAATTCTTTCTTCTTCTTGGCGTTGCGCGCTTCCTCGGCAAAGCGGTCGTAATCCTGGTAGAACTTGTAGTAGGCGTTGCCAATCTGGTAGGCGGCCGCTTCGCCCAGCGGATAGTTTTCCTCGCCCACTGACACCTCAATACCCGCGGTGTCGAGTACTTTACTGCGCACCTGCGACACGGCGTTGTATTCCTCAATCGCCTGGTCGTAGGCACCTTCGGCGTAAAAGCGCTGGGCCTTTTGAAACGACGTCACCAACTCGTCCTCAGTTGGCGCACGCGAGGCAACATAGGTACCCAAGGTGGCGAGCAAGCCTAAGAACAGGGTCAGGTTCATGACGGGCGATCTCCCAAACTAAACATTAGCTCTCGTCCTCAAATCCCAGGATCACATTAATAAAGAAAGAGGTAAAATCTTCGTTGCTAACCTCTCCACGCACGACGTTGCTGAAGTCGCGAATCCGATGGCTGATGCCGGCGTTGGTAGAAATAATGTAACCGAAATACCTGGAATTGTTGGTCATCATAAATATAGTGTCGTACTGCTCAAAATCATTGTCCGGATTGGCCAAATCGGTCACCGAATAGGGCAGCGTACTGCCCAGGCCTTGCAAGCCCAATTGAAAACGCGTCCGCAAGGTCAATTGGTACTGCAGCTTGACCAGCGGAATAACGTGGTGTTCGTGCGCGCTGGCCGAACCCGTCGACTTCTGCCACTCCCGCAAGAAGCGATACTTCAAACCGGAGAACAAGCTGAGCCGGGGGCGTATATTCCACAGGTGGTCCACCTTGTGCACCATGGTCCAGCGCGTCAGGCGATTGCCCTCCTGGAAAGAGCCGTCGTAGAGGTCGCCCTCGCGCTGGCTGTTGCGCTCGTATTTGACCTTATTGTGGATATTGAGGCTGGGTATGGCCCTCCAACGCGCATCGATAAAGAGGCGCAAATAGGTACTGTTTTTAAATAGCAACGGGTCGTCGCGCGGTTCTTCGAGGAAAGGCGCAATGCGAATATTGCGCTGCAAACCGGCAAAGTCGCGTTCGAGCTGCTGGGCCGGCGTCAACACTTCATCGCTGTAGACACTCAGCGGATCGCTCACCCCGTCCTCAACGCGCTCCAGCGATACCACGCCGAAAAAATCGCCCAGCGCCGGCAGCCGCCGCTGGTAGCCCAAGCGGCCGTAGAGCATGTCGCTGGGATCGCCCGAAGCGATCTGCTCTGCGTCCATAATGCCCAGCGTCATCTGTGAACCTCTGACCGGTTTAAACGAGCCGTAAAAATGGCGGCCGCGCAAACCGGGATCGTAGGGCAGATCCGGTTGGATATCGTTCTCGCGCTCGTCGATAAAATCGTTGTGGTTGAGGTCGAGCCCGTAGTCGTAGACCTGCGGATCGGAATCGTACATCAAGAATGGTTCGAGGTAGTCGGGCGTGCCGTCGAAGTTTTTATTGGTATCTGGAATACCGTCCTGGTCCTCATCGAGGCCGGGAAAAATGCCGTCGATGTCCGACTGCCCCTGGAATATCGTGGGTCGGTTGGTGTACCAGCTATCCGGGTAGCGGTCGTTGTCGTCGTTGTCCTCAACCAATCGATGCAAATAGGTATTGTTGTAAACAATCGGATTGCTAAAACTGTTCTCACTGCGTCCAATGTAGCTGCGCAATTCGGTGTTGTAGTGCATGCCCATGGAAAACAGTTCAGTACCAATGTCAAAACGGCGAAAATCGCGTTTGACCGTAAGGTAGTAGGCATTATCACTCAGCGCCGAGCGCGCGCCCGGGTTCTGCTCGCGCCGCAGGGCGTTGACGCTGGTGGCGTCGGAGGGCACGCGCGGCCCGGGAAAACCGCTGGCGTACTGATAGTGGCTGGTGCTGCGGCTGATCTCGGCATTAATCTCAAATCCCTTGAGCACGCCGTAGACGTTGGCGCTGTAAATATTGAGACCGGTGGGAGCGCCCACCTCAACGCGCACGGTGCGAATGGCATCGCTTCGCCTATTGCCCGGTGCCGTAGCCACGGTGCGGAAGAAGGTAGCGTAATTGTAGCGGTCGCGGTGATTGCGGTTGACTGCTGTCCCTTCCTCGCCCGCAATGTCCATTTCGGATATTTCGACGTGGTAGTCACGCGACAGCGCCAGATCTATATCCACCGAATTGATTTCTTCCTGAAGCGGTTCCAGATCAATGTAGAGAATGCCGTATTCCTCGCCATTGAACTCCTGCGGCAATTCCGCCATAGAGGCAAAACCAAAATTGCCCGAAGCTTCTGCCAATTCGTGGGCAAACTCGCTGTCCACCGTAACCTCATTATCGTCGCCGGGGTTGAGAACGTAATCGGAACCAAAGAGCTTAAAATCGCGGTAGTAGAGATGGTCGATCCAAAAGGGGAACTCATATCCTCTGAAGTACACGTCCGCGTCGAAGGCGGCAAAGTTGATGTACGGGTCGTAGGTATTAAACACCCCGCCCCGGTTGATACCCTGGTAATCGTTGGGCACGGGCGGCAACGGACGGCGTTCGCCGCTGCGCAGGCGGCCGGCCATGTAGCTCTGGCGATCATCGCCGCGCTGGCGCAAACGCACGACAAAAGGTTCAACGTCCGGGCGCAACTCGCCGTTGATAAAAACGTTCACCCCGTGCAGCACCGGACCGTCGGCGCCATCTTGCGGCGATCCGTCCGAAATCCGAATGGCCACCAGCGCCGTTGAGCGCTGCACCGCACCCACCACCCCTTTGAGAGCCTGATGGCCATTTTCCATGCGGGGGTCAAACTGATGTGCGTTGAGGAAGGTAGTACCGAAATTGAGAAAACCCACCTTGCGCTCATAGTGCGCCCCCAGCATCATGGTGGGCACTATGAATGTATTGCTGCTGGGCACCAAATTGGAGGCGATGGCCGAAAATTTATCGTTCTTCGTACCCACGTCGATACGCAGCCCGTCGACGTTGGACATTTTGAAAGTGAGCGGCGTGAGCTTGGAGCGAATCTCATCGGCGTAGATGGCGCGGGCCTGCCAGGCATCAGTGCCATCGGTGCCGATGAGCACATGGTTGAAAAGATTGGAAAAACTGGGGCCGGCCTGGCCGTGAGAGGCTCTCTCCGACTGAGAGCTAGATCCCCTGCTAACCCCTAAACCGCGGCGTTCGACCCAGCGGACCGACTCGGTGCCGTAGATCAGCGGATCGCCCAGCGACGTGTAGAGATTGCGCAAATTACTGGTGGTGGGCGGCTGTCTGGAGTAATCCTCAAAGCCGTAGTTGCGATAGACCTGCTGATCGTATTGGCCGATATAGGGCTGCTCCGGCAACAGGCGTTGCGGCCCCAACTCTGGGTGCTCGGGACGGTCTTCACCTTCCTCCTGCGCCAGCAAAAGCGAGGGCACTAGCAACGTCAGCACTAGCCACATAACAACGCCTATGCAACTGCGCTTAGTCTGCGCCAATTTTAATTCTTTTCCAATCACCCTATTGCATACCATTCGAAAGAATCAGGACAGGGGCCGCAGCCCGGCAATAATGCGCAGAAAAATCCGCGTATAGTCTATGTCTTGATCGCTGCGCGTTCTGTCTATAAATTTCCG
>CAXGRO010000020.1:0-21716 GCA_964012055.1 uncultured bacterium | reverse complement strand
GGTCAATAAATAACAAACGAGCCGCTTTCAGTTCTGGTAATTGAGTTGAATAGCTCGAGAGGACATAAACTAAAAATACCAACAGGGCAAATGGGTAGAAAGTGAATTACTCACCAAGTTCATATCCGGCGGTTTTTAGAGAGGCGACGCACACAACTGAAACTTTGTTAAAAGACACTGATACGGTTTTTTGTTTACACGGAAGAGTAGTCGGACTGGCAGGTAGTAAAGGCAGGCTGAGAGATATAAGTGGGACTGCAGAATTTACATTAGAAGATCCAAATGTACGTGTAAAAGTCGGCGATATAGTAGAACTGACTGGTCGCAAGGTTGCCGAAGATATGATTGTAGATGAGATAATCCCATTGGCAATCGCTAAAGATGGAACTTGCCAATGGGAGGAAGGGGCGAAATTAAACAACCGTAGACAGAATCTCAGTTTGCGATCTAAAGCGTTGTTCGCTATTCGCACATACTTTGAGATTGACAAATTTATAGAGGTCGAAACACCCGCATTAGTGCCAGCCGTAGGGCAGGATTTGCATATAGAGCTTTTTGAGTCTGAATTAAAGTCTGCACAAGGAAAGGGTACATATTATCTCATTACGTCGCCTGAACATCATATGAAAAGGTTGTTGGTAGAGGGGTGGGATAGAATATACCAAATATGTCGTTGTTTTAGGAACGGAGAATGTTCTCAATTCCACAATCCAGAGTTTACCATGGTCGAATGGTATAGAGCATATGAGGACTATCGTGCAATTATGGAAGATGTAGAATCGCTGGTTGCTTATGTAGCTTCCAAAGTATTAGGAGTAACAGAGATTAAATATGCAGGTAGGACAATAGATTTAAGCCCACCTTGGAAACGCCTAAATATGAGGGAGGCCTTTTCTACCTTAGCTTCTTTGAAAGTCGATTCTTGGGATGATGAAGAGGGGTTTATACGCCGCGCTAAAGAAATCAGTCCAAGCATTAGGCCTATAGATACTTGGGAGGATATTTTTTACAAATTGCTAATTGAGAAAATAGAACCGGCAATAGCGCAGATGGGACCGCTATTTTTAATGGAGTTTCCTCCACAATTGGCGGCATTAGCAAAATTAAATATTGGCAATGGGCGCTATGCCGAGAGAGTTGAGGCTTATGTGGGGGGACTCGAATTAGCAAACGGATTTACCGAATTAAATGATCCGGTTGAACAGCGACAAAGGTTCATCACAGAACAGCGCAAACGCCAACGGGCCGGTTTGGCAGTCAACCCAGTGGACGAAAAACTTCTTTTAGCTATGGAACAGGGGATGCCGCCGGCAACGGGAATAGCTTTGGGGGTTGACCGCTTACTTATGTTGTTGACTGGTTCGTCAGATATAGGAGAGGTAATGGCATTCCCCCTAGAAGATGCCTAATTTTCGCTTAGATCTTCGCTGTTTTGCACAGTTGTGAGAATGTCGTCTATAAGGCCAAAATCCTGGGCTTCTAAGGCCGAAAGGAAATAATCCCTTTCTGTAATTTGCTCAATGCGTTCGAGAGACTGTTTGGTGTTTTTGACGAGTATTTGGTTGAGGCGCTGGCGCCAATCCATAATTTCTTTGGCGTGAATCTCGATATCGGTAGCCTGGCCTCGTGCGCCGCCCCAAGGCTGGTGCAACATGAGTCGCGAGTGGGGCAGGGCGTGGCGCTTTCCGGGTGTGCCGCCAGCCAAAAGTACTGCACTCATACTAAAGGCCTGTCCCACGCAGAGGGTTGCCACATCGCAACTGAGATGTTGCATGGTGTCGTAAACAGCTAACCCTGCAGTGATACTACCTCCTGGACTATTAATATAGAAGGAAATATCCTGTTGCGGATCCTCAGACGCTAAAAAGAGCAATTGAGCTATTATAAGATTGGCTTCAGCGTCATCTATGGGGGTGCCTATGAAGATGATTCGCTCTTTGAGCAAGCGACTAAATATATCATAGGCGCGTTCTCCGCGGCCGGTCTGTTCAATGACGACAGGGACGATGGCCATTTAGAGTTTATTCCTCCAGAAATAAGTGCGGTTAGTTTGTATAAGAAAACAATACACGATGTACTAATTCGTGTCAATGCAGGGGGAGGGGGTTATATAGAAGACTATATCGCGTTGACAGCAGAATCGGGAGCGTATACATTCAAACCCCAAACAGGCCAAAATATGAAGCGTGTAGGTGTTATTGGAAGTGTTAATAGAGATACGGTAGTCTGGAAAAATGGTATAGAGGGACGAGGCTTGGGAGGGATTCTCTATACTGCACTTGGATTGGGATATCTAGGACGAGGAGAGATTGAAGTATGGTTGTATAGCAAAATCGGTAAAGATGTGGCGGTTGAAGTGATGGACGTTATAGCTGAATGTACTCATATAAATACACATGGAGTCGATGTTGTTCCTCTAGCTAATTTCCACTGTAGGATTAAATATCGGCAGGACGGCAGTAAAGAAGAGCGGTTAACGGGATCAATTCCACCGCTTTCTTGGGCAGATATTGCTCCATTGGCAGGAGATATGGATTGCTGGTTGGTGAATTTCATTACTGGCTTTGAACTCGAATTAGCCACTTTTAAAAAATTGAGGAGAGAAAGCCAGGGGCCCATTCTTTTAGATGTTCATAGTTTAACATTGGGGCGTAAGGAAAATGGGCGACGCTTCTTTCATAAACCCGAAAATTGGACAGATTGGGTTGCTTTGGCAGATGTTGTACAAATGAACGAGACCGAAGCGGGTGTTTTGGGGGAAATGGTCTCTTTTGACAAAGATAGCTTAAGTGGTTTTATGGGGGAATTGCTCAAATTGGGGCCTATAGCTGTTGCCTTGACACTTGGCTCGCAAGGAGTGCTGGGGAGATGGCGCGCCGAAGAGGGAGAAAAACGCTGTCACATAAATGCTAGTGAGCCTGAGAAAGCAGTAGATACAACCGGTTGCGGCGATGTATTTCTAGCGGGATTGGCAGCCGGATTATTGAGCGATAAGCCGTTTGACGAGAATCTTTTATGGGCTACAAAAGCGGCAAGTATAAACAGTCAATATAGAGGACTTGAAGGTCTAACGAAGTTAGAAGATTTAGCCATTATCTAAAGGATGGGATTTATTTGTCCCAAATCTATTATCTTATTATGAAGAAAGAATATAAGCCCTATAAAACAGAATGTTACAAAGGCAAGCAGCTTTTAATTGGCTAATATATATTGTATCCTCCGTTAGTATATCTCTCGATGTCTATTATATAAAATGGTTATAGGTGTTACGGGGGGTATTGGATCTGGCAAATCGACCTTTACGGTATTATTAGCCGAATTTGGTGCCAAGGTAATTGACGCTGATAAGGTTGCTCATCAGATAATTGAAGAAGAAGAAGTGCGCAACGAGTTAATCTGTGCATTTGGGGAGGAGATTGTCGACGGACAAGGTAAAATAAAACGAAGCGAACTGGGGAAAATGGCTTTTTCTTCCCAAGAAATGGTGCATGTACTCAATAACATAGTACATCCGCCTTTATTCAAAGAGTTAAAACGTCTAATAAACGAAGCTGCGGATATACTCAAAAAGCAAGTGGTAGTTGTTGATGCTGCGCTTCTATTTGAGTGGGGAGAGTTGGAACTCTTTGATATTATTGTGGTCGTAGAAGCTGCCCAAGAAATTCGCCAGCAGCGCCTTATGGAGCGCAGCGGGTTGAGTGCTCAACAAATACAAGAGCGTATGGCGGCACAGATGGCTACCAGTGAAAAGGCAGCGCGGGCCGACATAGCAGTGGAGAATAACGGAGATTTGGAGGCACTGAAAAAGCAAGCAGTATGTCTTTGGGGACAATGGACTGGTATATAAAAAATACAATGAGGATTTGAATGTCTGATTCCGTAGAAGAATTGCAGCGCACACCGCTATACGATGCGCATCGCGCTATTGGTGGGCGGATGGTAGGATTTGGAGGGTGGGAAATGCCAGTACAGTACAGCGGCATTAACGAAGAACACCATGCTGTCCGAAGTGAAGTGGGAGTTTTTGATGTTTCCCATATGGGGCAGATTGAAGTGGAGGGAGAAGAGGCGTTAGATTTTTTAAAATATATACTTCCAGGCGATATCGCGAGTCTGGAAGTTGGGCAGGTAATGTATTCTGTAATGTGCAATAATGATGGTGGGGTTGTCGATGACCTAGAAATATGCCGGATTGAAAACAATAAATATATATTGGTAGTCAATGCCGGTCGCACATCCTGCGATGTGGAATGGATTGGCTCGCTTGCCAGTCCGTTTTCAACATTGGAAATTCGCGACGTCAGTTTGCAATGGGCTATGCTGGCCGTTCAAGGGCCCAAAGCAGAGGGAGCGATGTCTTCTCTAGTGGGAGAGGCTGCTAAAAAATTGCAGTATTTCCATTGTGCTCAGATAGAAGTTAATGGTGTGCTGGTGTTGATTAGCCGTACGGGATACACAGGTGAGGATGGCTTTGAGATAATTTGCCCAAATGATATAGTGGGCGGAATTTGGGAACAAATATTGGGTGGGGGGGCTAAAGCGTGTGGTTTGGGCGCCCGCGATACTTTGCGCACAGAAATGGGCTATAGCCTATACGGTCGAGAATTAGATGAAGAAACAAGCCCTTTTGAAGCCGGTCTAGGATGGGTTTTAAAATTGGATAGAGATGATAATTTTGTCGGCAAGAGCGCCTTGCTCAACCTGCAAGCGGAGGCAAAATCCCTCAGACGGATCGGTTTTAAAATGATCGAAAAGGGGATTCCGCGTCCTGATTATATGATTCGCGATGAAGCGGGAAGTGAAGTGGGAATTGTCACCAGTGGTACCCATTCACCGTCACTGGGGATTGGTATCGGATTGGGGCGAATTAAGACTAGATTTAGGAAAAAGGGTACGCCGCTGTTCATTGATTTGCGAGGAAAGTCGAGGAGGGCAGAAGTAGTTTCGCTGCCTTTCGTACAATCTAGAGTAAAGCGTTAGAAAGGTGAGCGATGAAGGCTATTTGGGATGAGAGCCACGATTTTGTAAGTAGACACATCGGTCCAGACGATCTACAAATTGATGATATGTTAAAAGAACTTGAAATGAGTTCACTGGAACATCTTATCGACAAAGCCATACCTCAACAGATACGCTTGCGGGAGGCCATGAAATTGGGTGGGGGCATAACAGAGAGTGCATTGCTGGAAGAGCTAGAGTTAATTGCTCAGAAAAATCAAATTTTTAGATCGTATATTGGTCTAGGATATGCCGATTGCTTTACCCCTCCCGTAATTCAGCGGAATATACTGGAAAATTCAGGTTGGTACACCCAATATACCCCCTACCAAGCTGAAATCGCTCAAGGCCGTTTAGAAGCATTGCTCAATTTCCAAACGATGGTGATGGATCTTACTGGAATGGAGTTGGCCAATGCTTCTCTGCTAGACGAAGCCACGGCGGCAGCCGAAGCGATGGCCATGATGTTTGCGCTGCAAAAAAAGGGCCGCGCCAAACATTTTTTTATTTCGCGAGATTGTCACCCTCACACCATAGAAGTTGTGCGCACCCGAGCTGAAGCCCGCGGGTGGGAGATTGTAGTAGGAGATAGGCAGACCTATGATTTTTCCCAACCAATTTTTGGGGCATTGCTACAATATCCGGCTACGGATGGCGCCGTTTTTGATCTGGCCCCTTTTTGCGAACAAGCGCACAAGGCGGGAGCCCTGGTTGCTGTGGCAGCCGATCTTCTGAGCTTGACTTTATTGCCCGCTCCAGGCCAAAATGGGGCAGATGTAGTAGTGGGAAATACCCAGCGTTTGGGGATGCCAATGGGGTATGGTGGTCCCCATGCCGCTTTCTTTGCTACGCGAGAAGAATACAGGCGCCAAGTGCCGGGACGCATTATTGGCGTTTCGCAAGACGCAAGCGGTAAACCGGCTCTGCGCATGGCATTACAGACGCGCGAGCAACATATTAAACGGGAGCGCGCCACGAGCAATATATGTACTGCACAGGTTTTGCCGGCGGTTGTCGCCAGTATGTACGCTGTGTACCACGGTCCGCAAGGGCTCAGGCGCATTGCCGAACGAATTCACTATTTAGCTCGTTTGTTGGCGAACGGCTCTGTCCAATTGGGTTGTGAAGTGGTTCACTCTCAATTTTTCGATACTGTTTGCCTGCAGTTAAAAGATGCCGATAGTGTAGTGGCAAAGGCGAGGCAAGCACAAATCAACCTGCGCAAGTTAGATGAGAAAACGCTGACAATTGCCTTAGATGAAACGGTGCGTATAAAAGATATTGACGAACTCTTGGATATTTTAGGAGCACAATCAGCACCGGCAATATCTGCGAATCGGCTCGAAGGAGATATAGGTGAAAGTGAGGTGGTTCAGCGCCCACCCGATTCGTATTTAACGCATCCCATTTTTAATACTTATCATTCCGAAACCGAGATGTTGCGTTATGTGCGGCGCTTAGAGGCAAAAGATCTTTCGCTTACAACCTCTATGATTCCCTTGGGGTCCTGTACTATGAAGTTAAACGCTGCCGCCGAGATGATGCCAATAACTTGGCCTCGATTTGCTGCCTTGCATCCATTTGCACCCATTGACCAGGCTGCAGGATATGCTACCATTTTTGCCGAATTGGAAGAGATGTTGGTTCAAATTACAGGCTTGTCTGGAGTTTCCCTGCAACCCAACGCAGGTTCCCAGGGCGAATTTGCAGGTCTGTTGGCCATTAGAGCTTATCACCATTCCCAGGGGCAGGTGCAGCGCAACATCTGTTTAATTCCGGCTTCGGCACATGGCACAAATCCGGCTTCTGCTGTAATGGCGGGGATGGAAGTGGTGGTGGTGGCCTGTGATGAACAAGGGAATATTGAATTGGCGGACTTGCGCGAAAAAGCCGCGCTGCATAGCCAGAATTTGGCGGCGCTCATGGTTACATATCCTTCGACGCACGGCGTTTTTGAAGAAGAAATTCGCCAAATTTGCGATATTATCCACGACGGCGGCGGTCTGGTATATATGGACGGAGCCAATATGAATGCCTTGGTCGGGTTGTGCAGACCTGGCGACATTGGCGTGGATGTATGCCATTTAAATCTTCACAAAACTTTTTGCATTCCTCACGGTGGTGGAGGGCCAGGCATGGGGCCCATTGCCGTTGCGGACCATTTAGCAGATTTCCTGCCCTCGCATCCCCTGGTAGATGTTGGTGGACCTAAGACAATGGGGACGATTGCGGCTGCTCCTTGGGGCAGTGCATTGATTTTATTAATTTCCTGGGCTTATATAAAAATGATGGGGGCGGCTGGTCTGGAGCATGCCACCAAAATCGCCATTCTCAACGCCAATTATGTTGCAAGTCGGTTAGACCCATATTTCCCCGTGTTATACAAAGGACAAGAGGGGTTAGTCGCGCACGAGGCAATTATTGATCTGAGACACTTCAGGAATGAGGCCGGTATTACCGTAGAGGATGTGGCAAAGCGCCTGATGGATTATGGTTTCCATGCGCCCACAGTGTCTTTTCCGGTAGCTGGAACGCTAATGGTTGAGCCGACAGAGAGCGAGGTCAAAGCCGAGTTAGATCGTTTTTGTGATGCGTTAATATCCATCCATGCAGAAATTGAAGAAATAGCTCAGGGTAAAGCCGATAGAGTCGACAATTTATTGCTAAATGCACCCCACACGGCCGAAGTTGCGTTGGTAGAAGATTGGCCTCATACCTATAGCCGCGAGCGAGCTGTGATGCCAGCCCCTTGGCTTAGTGAATACAAATTTTGGCCTTCGGTAGGGCGTTTGAACAATGCATTAGGAGATCGCCATTTGGTTTGTGCTTGTTTGCCCGTTGAAGCTTATGAGTAAGCGTGCACTCATCACCGGTATAACAGGACAGGATGGCTCATATCTTGCTGAATTATTGCTCGAAAGCGGTTACGAGGTATTCGGGGTGGTACGCGACGAGTGCCCAGAAAAATTAGATAATATCAATCATATAAAAGAACGTCTGCATTTAATTAAAGGAGATCTCAAAGATCTCAAATCCCTAACGGGCGCCATCGAATTTTCTAGACCCCAGGAAGTGTATAATTTAGCTGCGCAAACAGCGGTTCACAGTTCTTGGGGTCAAATTGTAGAGACGGGAGAGATTTCAGGCTTGGGGGTGGCGCATTTGTTAGAAGCTATCCGCACGGTTGATCCGGAGATACGTTTTTTCCACGCTAGTAGCAGTGAACTATATGGCTTGGTCGAGGAATCTCCGCAAACGGAATCGACGCCCTTCCGACCCATTAATCCATATGGTACGGCAAAATTGTATGCCCATTGGCTAACCTCTAATTACCGGCACCACTATGGAATGTTTGCCTGTGCGGGTATACTTTATAATCACGAGTCGCCCCGTCGGGGGTCTAATTTTGTGACTCGCAAGATAACCCGCGGGGTTGCGCACATCAAATTAGGCCTACAGGATAAACTTAGATTGGGAAATTTGGACGCGCGGCGCGATTGGGGATTTGCCGGCGATTATGTAGAGGCAATGTGGTACATGCTGCAGGCTAATAGCCCTGAGGATTATGTCATTGCTACAGGAGTAGATCGCTCAGTACGGGACTTTTGTGACGCGGCCTTTGCCTATGCGGGATTAAATTGGGAAGAGTTTGTTGTGATAGACCAGAGTTTTTATCGAGCCGAAGAAGGTAAAGTCCTCGTCGGGGATAACTCTAAGGCGCGAGAGAAGCTAGAATGGCAGCCGCAGACTTCCTTCAAAGAGATGATAGAAGAGATGTTGGCCAAAGATATTGAGGCGGCCAACGCAAAAACAGGATGAGGTTAGTCTCTCTCTTTTTTCTTATCTTACCTGTTGCCTGCGCCCACAATGAGCCTCAGTCTGGTGCAGACCCCCTGCGCGTCGCATTGCATTTGCCGCATTTTCACAATCCCCTCGATGCCAGAATGGTCAAGACTTGGAGGCACCTAGATTTGGTTTTTGAACAAGTCGACTTCCAGGGCCGCTATAAGCAGCGCATTCCCGCTCTTATTTGCTATTCCGAGATCGCCCGTACCAAACCCCAGCCGGTAATTATATGTATGCCAGGTAGTTCCAATCGCAAGGAAGATCTTCTCCAACCTTTAGATTTAATTCCCCAGTGGGCTAAGAAGGGTTTTTTTATAATTAGCATTGATCGAAAGTATACTGTTAATAGGGTTGGGGATTTAGGCGAGGCAGTGCGTCAGAAGGGGTTGCTAAAAGTATGGGGAGAATACGTATACGATTTGATATGTGCTTTGGATTATTTGCAAACCCGACGGGAAGCCAATGCCCAACACATAGGTATGCTGGGATTGTCCATGGGGGGGTGGGAGGCACTATTGTTAGCGGCAATGGATCAGAGAGTAGACGTGGTAGTATCGGTCGCTGGTCAATTGCATTGGGAGGAGGTATTTAAGGGGGAGGCCTGGCAGGTTATATTTCAGGGATTGGATTTGAGGCGGGAACTGGTGGAGAATCAGGTCTCGGGTCCAGAGGCCTTGGAGGCTTTTCGCAGAGCATATCCAGGCCTATATCTCACGGATGCTGCTCAGCTAGTACAACGCATAGCCCCCAGGCCCCTCTTGTTGATGACGGGAAGTGAGGACGTATTCATCGCTCCGATGACTACCCAAAAAACACACGAATCTGCGGCGATGGTCTATCGCAAGATGGGTATGGAAAAGCGACTGGGGTTGTGGATAGCGCCCGATACAGGGCATAGTTTTCCCAGGTCTATGCAAGAGCGGTCATTGGCTTGGTTTGAGCGCTGGCTAGGAGTTAGATGAGTCAGAATTGGAGGAATGATTGCCAAAACGGGCGGCAAATTTTTGAATTTGCCCGCACATTTTGTGTATGACCATGGCGTCGCGCCGCTCAAGGTCAATGCGGTCGAAAAAACGCCGTACAAGTCGATCAAAATGGTCCGGCATGTCATTGTAGGGGCGAAAATCGATCGTTTCCATAGCGCGGTGGATGTGGGCGTATAATTGCTCGCGCTGATTGGCGTCGACAAGGTTTGCCTGTGGCGGTGGCGGGGCATCTGACAATACTAAAAAGAACTCGTAGGTCAATAGGAGGACGGCCTGAGAGAGGTTGAGCGAGGGGTGGGAAACTGCTGTGGGAAAACGGATTAAATGGTGGCAGTATTTTAATTCGCGCTGCCAAAGTCCATCCTTCTCACGCCCAAATACCAGAGCAATCTGATGGTGGTGGGCTTGCGGGGCTATAGAGGCGATGGTTTCGCGGGGTGATGAATTGACATCGCGAAAACGGCCCTCGCGGTGGGTGGTGCCAATAACTATTTGGGCAGGGGCCAAAGCGGAAGGCAAGTCTGGATGGATTTCGCAAGCATTGAGAATATCTTCTGAGCCGTGCGCCATCCAACGCGTTTCGGGTGTGTTCCACTCGCCCGGGTTTACCAGCTTTAAGCGGGAAATCCCCGTATTTTTTAAGGCTCTGGCAGTGGCCCCAATATTGCCTGGAACAGATGGTTCTACCAGTACGACGCTGATATTATCAATTGGGTTGCTGGACACAGTTGAATTTGTAAAAAAAGTATTTTGTCAATTCATGGGGCTAAGTAGTTAAATATAGATTTTTTTGGGTTTTAAGTCGAATCAGTGCTTGCTCTTTTTAGTTGTTGCGGTTAAATTCGGATTAAAGAAGCTCAATGAGTTCCCCATTTTATTCTGAAATCTGAGCGAAGGCAAAATTCCCCAACCTTCTCGTGAGACTTCAGTAGATTAGGCAAAGTCGGATTCACTTTGTGAATTAAACTGAGTATCCGATAATCCTACCTACTTACTACAATTTCCCCAAACACATATTACTTGAGCTAAAGTGTCTTTGAAGACACATCCTATTCAGGGTTCGGCTTAAAGGGCGCAATACAACCGGCATTAGACTGCTCGGGATTTTGCATGCCGATTAGGCAAAGCAAAAAGCGCGAGTAGCTCGCTTTTGCAAGCTAGTGCTCTGAGATAGTCTCTAAAGGGAGTTGTTGCATTATGCGGCGCAGTATCTGGAAACGCGTATATGATATAATCACCCCTTATCGCACCCGTTTGATCATTTCTATGGTGATCTTACTAGTGTTGACAGGGTTGGGGCTCTATTCGCCAATCTGGTCGGCTAAACTTATTGGTGTGGCTTTGCCACAGGGGGACGCCGGCCTCTTTTTTCGCTGCGTTCTGATTCTCGTCGTCATTCACGTGTCAACCAGCGTTATCTCTTATATGTATTCTTACCAAATGCGCGTTTTGGGAGGGCGTGTGGTCTACGATTTGCGGCGTCGCATGTACAATCATTTGCAGCGATTGTCCATGGGTTTTTACGAATCGCGCAGTTCGGGCGAGATCATCTCCCGCATGATGAACGATGTTAACTCCATTACTTCGCTGGTGACTGGGACTGCTTTAAATACCTTGGTTTCCTCGTTTAAGGCTTTGTTTTTAGTGGGGATGCTTTTGAGCCTCAGCGTCGAAGTCACACTTGTCGCTCTGGCGGTATTGCCGCTGCATTTCCTGGGGTATTATTTCTTTCAAGCGCGTATTTCGCACTATTCCTGGAAATCTTCAGAAAAGATGTCCCAACTTTATGGCAAAGTCAGCGAAGTCTTGAGTGCTATGAAGATGGTTAAATCGCATTCGGGGGAGATGCGCGAAAGTCGGGCGTTGGTGACGCAATTGCGGGAAAATTACGATATCAACTTACATTCGGGGAATTTGTCCAGTTTGTGGGGCAATGCCACTGGAAATGTTAGTTACCTAGGCCAAGTATTGGTTATGCTGGTGTGTGGTCTGGCGGTTTTGGATAACGATCTCAGTCTAGAAGATTATATCTTGCTCATGAGTTATGTGGGCATGCTTTATTCGCCCATAGCCGAACTAATTGGGGTAGTGCAGCAGTTGCTGCCAGCCAAGGTTGGCATACGACGGGTTTTTGAAATTCTCGATCTCGAGCCCGAAGTAGAAGACCGACGCGATGGGTTGCGGCGTAGCATCAGAGGGGAAGTCGAATTTAAAGATGTGGGATTCGCCTATTCCCAGGGAGATCCGGTGCTTAAGGAGGTGAATTTTGTAGCACAACCCGGCGAGATGGTGGCCTTTGTCGGTCCTAGTGGTTCTGGCAAGACGACCATCGCCAATTTAATCGCCCGTTTTTACGATAGCAGCAGTGGGGAAATTATAATTGATGGCAAGGATATTCAGGAATATACCTTGCGCACCTTGCGCGAGCAGATGAGTATTGTTTTGCAAGAGACCCATCTCTTTAGCGGTACGGTCCTCGATAATATTCGCTATGGTAAAGCCGATGCCACCATGGAGCAGATCGAAGAGGCGGCGCGCCAGGCTAATGCTCACGAATTTATATGCACCATGCCAGATGGGTATAGATCGCCAATCGGCGCATCGGGCATCCGGCTTTCTGGGGGGCAGCGCCAGCGCATAGCCATCGCCCGCGCATTGATACGCAATCCACGCATCCTAATTTTGGATGAAGCGACTTCAGCGCTGGATACGGTTTCCGAGTCTAAGGTGCAAGAAGCCTTAAATCATCTGATGGAGGATCGAACCACATTTATTATTGCCCACAGACTATCCACCATAAAAAATGCCGATAAAATTGTGGTTTTAAAAGAGGGCCGAGTTGTTCAAATAGGTCGTCACAATGAATTGATCAAGGCCGAAGGGCCCTACCGCGAACTCTACGATCCAGAATGGGCTAAGAAGCAAAAAGAACTGCGCGACAAGAAAATAGAGCAATTAGCTCGCGTTGCCTGACAGGAGGTCGTCATGACGGTGATGCCACAGACACTTAGATCTTTTAGGGATAACGTTTTACCGCGTCCAACCCTTTTCGATATTCTAGCTCACTTTGAGCCACAGGCTCATTATCAATTCTCGCGGCGCGTGCGCAACGATTTTGAACTATTGGCCAATAGATATTACAAGTCGACCTGGATGCTGGGCAGTTACGGTGGGAAAGCTCATATGCATACAGATATTCGAGGCATTGGGGTGGCTTCGCGTATTGAAATCGGTCGGCTTGTTTTGCGCGAGAGCAATTTTCAGGCCCTAATAGAGAGCGCTTTTGAATTGTTTAACCAGGCACAAGAGCACCATTTGGCCTCGGGGAAAATTGACCGTCTTCTGGTGGGCTTTAATAAGTCGGACGAACGCCCCAAAGACCGCAAACAACTCGGCGCCGTATTCTCAAAAGTGTTCGGCGACCAATGCACATTTATGAATCACAACGAGGACCTGCTCGAAATAGGACATTGTGTTGTTTACCAGACTATAGTTCAGTACTTGCGCGAAGATGGTCTTTACCACAGCGCCCACCGCAACCGCATCGAAACGGTGCAACGCCATTTACAACAGGAAGTGGGCCGCTATGAGAATTTTAAATTCTATGTCCGTCCCACCGCCGTTGAAAGGGATATTCCACGACTGGACTTCTGTTATACCGGGGATGCGCCCGACAAGATGGTAGAAGCCTTTATGGTTGGTTATACAGAAGAACAGCCCGAATTTGTTGAACCAGACGATTTTAGGTCTCAGCGACAACGATTTGTAGGGCTCAATGCCTACGAGCGCGCCAGTCGGCGTTATGGTGGTTTATGGATTTTGCAGCGCGACATCGTGCGTTTTATCTCTCCTCAGCAAGTGAGCATATTATACCTGTTTTTTAACGAGGAATTTCAACCTGATGAGGAACGTTGGTTTACTTGGGATGAGCTATTTATGCGCCAACAAATTTCTCCTTTTGTAAATCGTTCTTCGCGCAATTCGCAAACATTTCTTGAAATGATACTCGAAGCGCTGGTGCGCAATGGGTTTGTTGAGGATGGCGGCGAAGCTTTCCGTCTCGCGGAAGGATTTTCTAATTTTAAACATGTGTCGTTTTACCAATTAGGAGATTATCGCCGGCAGCGCTTTTGATAAGTGTGACCTCGATAATCGAGAAATGGACCCATCGGCTTTGCCGATGGGTCCATTTTATAGCCAAGGCATATGCCAAGTAAAATACATCAATTCTATGCCACCAGTATAGGTGGACTTGAAGATGTGGTGCTCGACAACTGCCAAAACGCGTTGATCGGACTGGAAAAAAAACGCATTGAGCGCGGTGGTCGTGTAGGCCGCGTTTTCTTTACATATGAACGCAGCCCCAAGCAACTTTTAAATATTCATTCTGCTCTTGGTATTTTTGCCGTCGTTGCAGAGGTTTTTGGGATAACGGTTGGCAAAACCAGCATCGAGCGGATTGAAAAAAAAATCAGCGGGTTGTCTCTCGATACACTACAGCGTTTAGCCAAAGGGGGGGCGGCAACCAGGGATTTTTCCCGGTATAATCTTAATGTTACTCTGGCTGGTCGACATAGATTTTCAACCGCACAACTCAGAGAGGCGATTCAGAGGGTTTTAGAAGAACAATACGGATTGCTAAAAGGGGAGAATGGGCTGCCGCTATATCTCCAAGTCACTGGCAAAAGGGCAATATTCGGGTTGCGGTTGGTGGGGCGAAGCATGCAGTCTGCACTGGCACATTGTTTAGTTCATTTAATGGGAATACAAGCACGGGACAGGGTTATCGACCTCAACTTATTCGGCAGTGGGAATGAGGAGTGCGACGAGTTGGATGGGTTACAACGACTTATCGTTTTATCGGAAACACTCAATAAAACAAGGACTGCTAAACAAATTGTGATAAGTCGTGCGGGCCAAATTCCGATAATTGCTGAATCTATGGCCTATGGCATGGCATATAGGCAATTGGGACGGGCAAACTTGAGTTTGGGCGAATTGGACGAATTAGCGCGCGTGGTGCGGCCGGGCGGCGTTGTAGGTCTGGTCGTGCAAGCGCCGCAGTATTGGGGGGCCAAATTGCGAGAAGCCCATTTGCCATTTGAGATTATGGCGGCGTTGCCGATTAATCTAAGAGGAAGGCACTGTGGTCTTTTATTGCTTGAGAGGCTCGAAGAATTTAGTGAGCAGGCAGATCTTTTAACGATTGAGTGGGATGATTTGTAAAGCATTGATTTATATTTGGTTTTATGCTATTTTCGCCTAGGAGATATTTTAATCTTTAGCAAAGTTGAGGTAGGTGTATGGCTGAAATCGATGATGCACAAGACTTTGAAGATGTCCAAGAGCCTGGAAACGAAGATCTGGACATGTCTGCCCTAGAAGGCGAGTTGGGCATCGAGGATGAAATTAGCGGTGCCGATCACCTAAATGAACAACTCGATGCTTCGATGGAAGATGCTTCGATGGAAGATGCATCGGGGGAAGACGATTCGGGTAGTGAGGAGGCATTGCAGGCTTGGGCCGAAGGGGGGCATGCTGCTGCCGATTACGACGAGGCCGATGAGATCTATGCGGTCCAATTCGACCAATTGGATATAGACAGTGTGGCAAAACCTCTGTCTAATCCGGGACGGTTGGACAATGTGATGGTGGATGTTACAGTAGAATTGGACCGCAAAGAAATGAGCGTTAAAGCGTTGACGGATTTAAAGGAACAGGATGTCATTGAATTGGATAAATTGGCTGGTGAAGCCTTTTCCATCCGCATCAACGATCGCCCCTTCGCCGAAGGGGAAATTGTCGTAGTTACCGACATCATAGCGGTGCGCATCACGCGCTTGGAAACGCCGCTTGGCACCAACGGTGGAGAATAGTTATACTGCTGGCGGTTCCCACTTGCGGGCGACAATAGAATTGCGCTTGAGGGCAATGTTGAGAATGCGGTTGAGTTCTGTCGCTTCGATGGGACATTCGATAAAACCCTCGCAACGCATTTTTTTTAAGCGCATTCGGGTGATCTGGTCGAGGGGGACTGCAGTGATAATGACAATGGGGATATCCTCAGTTGTCGGATGCTGGCGCAAGAGTTCAAAAAGTTCAAAGCCATCGCCAGGGATAAATAGATCCAAGAGAACAACTTCGGGACGGCGTTCCACCATTTTTTCTATACATTCATCCTTACTGGCGGCAAAGGCAATTTCGTGTTTGGTGCGATGGCGGATTATGCGTTCAATATAGCGTTGGGTCTGTGGATTGTCATCGATCATCAATAAATAGGCCATAGGTCTCCGCCAGATAAAGTGGGCATAGATATCTATCTTGTAATAAAACCCAGGGTGGGAAACAGATCAAGCCGTTTTCTCTATTGAGGCATAGCACAGCAATACTGCGGACACTTTTTATAAGTCATTGATAAATAACGGCTTAGATAGATAGATATTGGAATTTTTAACTTGTTGATAAATAATCACTTACGAATTTCAACCTTACAGAAATCCGCTCAAAATCGAAAAAGTGTCCACAGTATTGACAGGAGTAATTGAAAGTGAAAGACAAATCTGCCGAGGCCTTTGCTGAAGCACAAAAATACATACCCGGTGGAGTCAACAGTCCGGCCCGGGCGTTTGGCGCAGTAGGTGGGGGCCCTTTTTTTATAGAGCGGGGACAGGGTGCCCATATATACGACATCGATGGTAGTGATTATATAGATTACGTATGTTCGTGGGGGCCACTCATTTTTGGCCATGCCCATCCGCGCGTGGTGGCTGCTGTAAGGGAAACGTGCGAGTCTGGAACCAGCTTTGGGGCTCCAACTCAATTGGAGATTGCCCTGGCCAAACAGATAATTGATATGGTCCCCTCTATTGAGATGGTGCGCATGGTTAACTCGGGTACCGAGGCGACCATGGCGGCTATTCGAGTCGCTCGAGGATATACGGGGCGCGAAAAGATCGTCAAATTTGAGGGGGGGTGGCACGGGCACGGAGACAGCTTTTTGATAAAGGCCGGTTCTTCAGCTCTAACGCTAGGGGTTCCGGATAGTCCTGGGATTCCCGAGGCTACGGCAGCGACTACTATTACCGTTAATTTTAATGACAGTGATGCCGTAGCCCAGGTCATAGCGCAAAATCCGGGGGAGATTGCCGCCGTAATAGTAGAACCCGTCGCCGGCAATATGGGTACTATTCCGCCGCAGCAAGGTTTTTTGCAGGCATTGCGCCAATTAACCGAAGAAAACGGCGTAGTTCTCATTTTTGATGAAGTCATAACCGGGTTTAGAATTGGGCCGGGTGGGGCGCAAGAATATTATAATGTTATACCGGATATGACCTGTCTTGGTAAGATTGTTGGAGGCGGACTTCCGGTAGGCGCTTATGGCGGAAAGAAGGAGATAATGCAAGAGGTGGCGCCCCTTGGCAAAAAAATATCTCAAGCCGGTACGCTTTCGGGAAATCCTTTGGCCATGAGTGCAGGTTTAGTACAACTGCAAATGTTGGCTGAGCCCGGTGTATATCAGCGCATTAATCAAATTGCAGAGAAGCTGGCAACTGGGATGCGCGAAAACATTAAAAAACTGCAATTGAACTGGACTCTTAATCAAGTAGGGGCCATGATGTCGATGTTTTTCACCGGGCAAGAAGTGGTGGATTTTGCCACAGCCTCTACCTCAGATACCGAACGTTTTCGGCAATTCTTTTGGGAGATGATTCAGCGAGGGGTGTATTTGGCACCTTCCCAGTTTGAATGCATGTTTCCTTCTGCTTTACACAGCGAAGAAGACATAGATAGAACATTGCAGGCTCATTACGACGCGTTGAAAGCTGTCCATTGATTTTTCAAATACCCAACATTATACGTCTAAGCTACCTTTTGCCAGGTTTACTGACACTTACTGCTTGCAGTGGTGGCGAGGTCGATTTATCCGATGAATTAGGCACTGAAGCAGATGAATACGAATTGGTCTATGTTGAGACGACTCGGGTAGAAGAAGTGTCCCAAACTGTGGTGAGGGAACGTGCAACTGTTCCGGCAGAGCAGAAATCAATGCCTCCAGATGGCGATACTGCAACCACTGTTGATCAGCCTATTGTGTTTGACGACAAGGGGGAATACACCGTGCAAATTGGCGTGTATGATGCCTCGCAAGCTGCCCAGTTGGTTGTGGACCTCAGTCGTGATGGGTATCCTGCCTATGCCATTCCAAGTTCCGATACGAGTCGGACTGTGCGAGTGCGCATTGGATATTTTAAGACAAAAATAGATGCGCAAAATTTTGGAACCATCTTTAAGGCCGATCGCGGTGGAGAATTTTGGGTCGACCGCCGTGCCAATGAGTAACAAGTTAGAAAATAATGGGCAAACGCGTTCTGTGTTGTGGTACATTTGATTATCTACACCCTGGGCATATCTCTTTTTTAGAGCAAGCTGCAGCTCTGGGCAGCGAACTTTTTGTGGTGGTGGCACGCGATGAGAATGTAGAGCGGATTAAAGGTCGCCTACCCGATCACAACGAAGAGCTGCGTCGAACAAAAGTTGAGGAGGTGGGGGTGGCCGATGAAGTTAGATTGGGATACCCCGGCGCAAATTTTTTTAAAGTGGTTTCCGATATTGCCCCCGATATTATCGCTTTGGGATACGATCAGAAAACGCCATCGGGTTTGCGCGATGCTTTTCCGCAGTGCGAAGTATTAATACTAGAAGCTCATCATCCCGAAAAATACAAATCTTCATTGTATCGACGGGTAAAGTCGCAGAATCCCGCTAGCAAATGAACGGGCTTAGCGCCTGGGTGCGGGCAGTGAGGCATTCATTATATGCAGTATTAAAAAGCGCTCCGCCGCCCCAATTGCAGATGTGGTATAGAAAAGGTGATGCTCTGGAAGAGCGAAATTTACCTGCTGGATATCAACTGAGACCGTATCGTTTAGGCGATGAGGATGCCTGGACTGAGTTATTAAACGACAATGGTGAATTGGGCGCTTGGGATCGAGACCGCATCCAAAGAGAAGTAGTTGGTGATCTGGTGAACGAAGCGCAGTTTTTTGTCGTTAGAGGTGAAGAATTGGTCGCAACATCGGGATTGTATAACCGCAACTTAGATGGCACAGCATGTTGGGAAATAGGTTGGATAGCTACCCATCCCCAGCATCAAGGCAAGGGGTTAGGGCGCGCAGTTGTTGCCGCCTCTCTACGGTCTGCATTAGAGCGTGGCGGTCGATCTGTTTTTTTGCGCACCGACGATTTTCGTCTTCCCGCTTTGAAACTTTACCTCAAACTGGGTTTTATCCCAGACTACAGCGATACAACCTATGGTGAACGCTGGCGAGCTATTTTTGAAAAGCTGGGGCAGGATTATGCTATATACAATGTGCGACAGGAGGAGTGAATGATATGAAAATTGCAATATGTTCGGATATCCACGACAATATTTGGGTATTGGAGCGCGCCTTGAGTGTTATGCAGGAAGCCGATGTTGTTTTGTTCTGCGGTGATTTTTGCGCACCGTTCACCTTGGTGCAATTGGCAGAGGGATTTACAGGGCCCATTCACGTGGTATGGGGCAATAACGACGGCGATAAATTTCTTCTAACCCGCAATGCCAGTCGTTTTGACCACGTACATTTGCACGGGGAACTCGCAGAGTTGGAATTGGGAAAAACGCGAATAGCAATGACACATTATCCAGATATCGCACAGGGTTTGGTCGGTGCTGGTCGATATGATTTGGTATGTTATGGCCACGATCACATTGCCCACGACGAGCTTGTAGGTAACAGTCGCCTGCTCAATCCTGGTGAGCTAATGGGACGCTTAGGTCCAAGTACATTGGTGATACTGGAAGAAAATAGTGGGAAGGCACAGAGTATAGAGGTAGAGAACCTAGTTAGGTGATGTTTACATGCTTAAATTCCCCTGATTTTTTATAGATACCCCAACTGCTCTAGGCGCTTTTCTAAAAGTGCATTGTTCTGAGGGGGGTCGCGATGATGGATTTTACCACTGGAATAAGGCGATTGCTGCTGCATTCTGGAATATATATCCTTAAATTCTGTTCGTTTTTCTCGGATAACCTTTTCGCTCATTGTCTCTTCTAGCCAACCCCGCTGTATCGACTCGTCAAAAGTATATTTCTCGCGCTCGTTAAAAAGTGCCCATTTTTTACCTTCGGAAGATTGTATTCCCATAGCTTTAAGGTCATTGTGGGTAGGCAGGGGTTGTATCTCGGCAAGGTAAGGCGTATTCGCAGATGCGGTAAATAAATCGCGACCAAAACCGCGGTAGTCGACCTGTAGTTGAAAACTAGCGGCTATGGTGGGGAAAAGATCGATCAAAGATAAAATAGGTTGAGTTAGTGGTGGATTTCCCGTATGTGGTATGTGCAGGTATAAGGGAATGCGCAGAACTGCATTGCGCAATGTTTGACCATGATAGGGTTCTTCTTCTGTCCAACTTTCGCCGTGATCGCTCAGAATGATCACGCACCAATTGCTAAGATCCAAGTGGTTAATAATAGGTGTTAATTTATATTCCAATAAGTGGGTTATGGCGGATTTATAGCGTTCTAAAACAATATTTTTGCCCAAGCCAAAAAGCAATTGAGACGTTTCGCCAAAAGCCCTATTATCTGCAGCACCGTAGGGGGTGTGGGTACTCCAGTAGTGGATAAACAAGAAGCTGGATTGTTGGCGATAGGTAGTAAGGTGTTGGTCTAGTCTCTGAAGGCTTTCTTTGGGTTTGTTGGGTAAAGGATGGATATAAGGAGCGAAATCGAGCCCTTCAAAAACCGTATGGGCCTCAGAGAAAGCGCCGACAGCAAAGTTACTTTTGCGGAAGAGATCGAAAAGATGGGGGATTCCCGGACGCATACGGGCGCAACTCTGGCCCAATACGCCATGCTCAAAGGGGTACAGACCAGTGAAAAGGGAAGTGTGGACGGGGCGAGTGGCCGAAGAGACGGAAAAGAAACTAGGATAATAACAAAAATGTTCTGTGACTTTATCAAAACGAGGCGTGACGATTGTGGAATTATTGCGCGAAACAAAATCATTGCGCAAACTGTCGATGGAGATCAGTAGTAGATTCATTGCTTATCAATGAAGTTTGCCGCGAGCGGCGATTTCCCACACTACTTCAACCACATCGCCGCGCATTCCTATAAATTGCTCGTGTAGAAAGTTTGTCGAATCGCTATATCCTATAAGGAATTCGATTTGATCGCCTACCTGGGGGCCGGTATGCCCCTCTTTTATATTCCAAACTCCATGCTCAGCCGAGAGGTAGCGATATTCGAGGTCGTCGCGCAGCATGGGCCGGGGTTGGTGGTGAAAGCCCGACATAGTTTTAAATCCGGCGTCGGTAACTACGTGGTGGGGATGGCGACTGGTGACGGTGCCCAAGAGGCTCAAAGCAAAATCTAAATCGTCAACAAAACAGGTTTCGCGGTACATCAAGTCCATAAATATGCCACCGCCTGCCTGGATTTCGGTGATGCCTGGATGGGCAGCTGTTATATTGTAACAACCGGTCCCACCGGCACTAATGATATCTACGGATATTCCATTAGCTTCCAATAGATCTCGGCTGGTCAAGAGATGGTTGAGGGATTCCTGGCACACTCTGACCTTTTCCTCGGGCGGATCTATGTCTAAAACGTGGCCTTCGTAACCCATTATCCCGTTAAATTCCAATCCCTCGGTAGAGACAATTGCGTTGGCCAATTCGAGAACTGGTTCGCCGGGATAAACGCCGGTGCGATCCATGCCGATATCTATATCAACCAATACGGGAATTTTCTGTCCCACATTGCGGGCTGCTTTGTCCATGACATCTACTAATTGCATATTATCGATTGTGGAAAGCACCCGAGCATTTTCTTGTAAAGCA
>CAXGRO010000019.1:0-22131 GCA_964012055.1 uncultured bacterium | reverse complement strand
TGAGGTTGGCGCAGTCGTTTGCGGGGGTGGCGTAGTAGAAGGTGCCGGTGATCATGGGCAGCAACATGCCAATGACACCGCGGGTGGGGATGGCGGTGGCGATCATCATCATGGTGAAGATGACCAGCAGTTCGCCCGGTTGAAAGGCCCAATCGCGCTTGAGCAAGCCCAAGATCAAGTTGACGGTTAGGAGTAGTAGAAAGAGGAGAAAGAAAGCGGCCGGGGTACAAGAACTGAGCCCGAGCCGGGTGCCCTGTATGACCATGCTGCCGTAGGGGATGCCCACGGCGATGATGCCGCACATAAAGGCGCCAAAGAGCAGGCTGCGCAGGGTGACGGCGGAATTTGCAGAAGTCATTTGTTTTTGTTTTGTAAGCGGATGAGCTTATTTTTTCATTAGAGCGTAAATAGGCGGTTTTAGAAAAAAGAGAAAAATGGCCAGAAAGGCAATTAGGCACTGGCGAGGGGAGCGATGAAAAGAATTTGTTGAGCAATGTCGCGGCTTTTATTATAGGGCTGGGGGGCTTATTTTTAATAGAAGCGGCGTTGCGCATTTTTGACGTGGGGCCGTCCACGCGTCTCTTTGTGCAAGACGGGGAAATTTACCGGCTCAACGAAAACGCGGCGCGGCGTTTTTTTCCGCGGCAATTAGCCCGGCGCTCGCCGCTGCAGGTACAATTCGGGCGTGACAAACCGCAGCGGGTGCGGCGCATTTTTGTTTTGGGGGCCTCGACGTTGCTGGGCTTTCCCAATCCGCCCCAAACCGCTTTTCCCAATTTTCTCCAGCACATGCTCGAAGACGTTTTTCCGCAGGCCGACTTCGAAGTGATCAACTGCGGTTTTACCGCGATCAATTCGTTTAGCATTGTAGATTTTGCCCAGGAGATCGTCGACTACCAACCCGATCTCATACTGGTGTACGCCGGCCACAACAATTTGTCGGACCCTATGGCGTAACCACGCCCTTTGTTCACGTGGGTAATAATAGGACGCTGATTTTGTTGCACATGTGGTTGCAGCGTTTGAAGATATACTCTCTGTTGGAAGAGTTCTATTACACCGCGATGAACTCGGAAAACGCGCCCGTGGCAGAAGTCAACTTTGGTTTGCACCTGGTGCGCAGGGAAGTGTATTTTGACAGCGATGAGGACCGCATTACCGAAGCCAATTACCGCGAGAATACGTACCAAATAGTGCGCCTTGCCGGGGCGCAGAACGCGCCCGTCGTGCTCTCCACGCTGGTCTCCAATTTGAGCGTTTTTATCCACTGCGGTCAAAGACCCCTCACCCGCCCGCCGACGGATCGAAAGGAGCAAGCCGTTCGCAGCAGGTGGAGATGCAAAGCCAATATCCGCACCACGCTGCGGTCCATTTTGAGGCGGGCGAAGTGTTATTGGCGCAAGGACAATATGCGGCGGCGCGGCAGGCTTTTGTCGAGGCTCGGGATTTGGACGCCATTCACTTTAGAGCCTGTACGCCGTTTAACCAAATTATTAGAGAGGTGGCGGCAAAGGAAAGCGCCGTCGCAAGGTGGGGTATTTGGTGGGCGAGCGGGTGTATGCGCGCAATAATTTGATCTTTTTTTTGCGCAGTATGCCCTATGAGGAGATGCCGCAGGTATTGCGGAGCCGGTTGGCCGAATTGGTGGGGGAGCAGTTGGTGGATTTGTTTAAGCTCAGTTTTGCTGAGATTGTGGAGTTTGGACGCAAGGGAGGGTTTTATTTATTGGTGCAGACGTTTGGCGATTTGGAGGAAGAAAAGCGGGTTGATTTGGAAAGGAGATTAGAGGAGTTGGTTGGGCCGTTGGGGATTGATGCGTATGCGGTGCCGGAGGAGGTGGGGGGGTGAGGTTGTTGGGTTGGCGACGGTGGTCTTGGAGGGGGTATTGTTGCGCTGAATAGCTGGTTAGGGAGAGGGCGGTGTTGCGCTACGCAGACGTTTAGCCGCGGCAAAGGCCTGTTGCGTTTTTGCATCTGGCCCATGCGCTGGTAGAGCGCGCCTAGGTGGTGGTAGCCCAAGGGGGTATTGGGGGCGTACTGCACTGCCTGCAATAGGGCGCGTTCTGCGGCGGCGAGGTCGCCGCGCTTAAAATATAGGACGCCCAGATTGCGGTGGGCCGGGGCAAAGGTTGGGTCCAGGGCGACGGCTCGTTCGAGGGCCTGGAGTTGGGCTTCTCCCAGGTTGATATGAGAAGCGGCGGCGGCCAGTGTGTAGTGGGCCGGCGCTGTTTGTTTAAATTCCAGGGCCTTTTTAAGGGTCTGGTAAGCGCGGAAATGGCGGGCCTGGCGCATGTAAACTTGCCCCATTTCGTAAAGTGTTTCGTATTGAATGGCGGGGCGCAAATCGTGGCGCTGGACTTTTTCCAAAGATGATAGGGCCAGTTCTAGGCGGTTTTGATCGCGGTAGAGTTGGGCGAGGTTGAGGCGCGGCCGACTGTGGTCGGGGGCCAATTCAAGGGAACGATGGAAAGCTTCTTCTGCCGCGGCGGTCTGCTGCTGAAAGCGGTACGCCACCCCCAGACTATTGTATAAGTCTGAATCGTTAGGGAGTTGTGTTAATCCGTTGCGATAGATCTCTGCCGCGGCGGCGTGGTCGCGCTGGCGCATGTGGACGTGACCCACTAGCCAGGTGGAGCGCAGGCGGTCTACTTTCTGCGTGTCGACGCCGGTGTGGACTAAGGCGCCGGCCAAGCCGGCCAGGCCAAGAAATGCGCCCAAGCGCAGGTAGTCCCTCGTTTTCAAAAACTCGATCAGCAGGACGCTGCCGCGGGCGGCAAATACCAGCAGGAAGGGCAGGGCCGGCAAGCGGTAGCGGGCGCAGACGGAAAATAAAAGGCCGGTGGCCAAATAGGCGAGAATAAAACCGTAGAGAAGTTTTTCGCCAGGGTCGGGCAGTCTATTCCAACAAATGGCGGCCAGGGCCAGGGGCACAAAAAATCCATAGCCGGGCCAGAGGACGCGGTAGAGCAGGGAATGGTCGGCGTGGTAGTGGAGGTCGGTGCTGACCGGGATTTCAAAAGCGTGCCAGAATAGCCTAAATTTGGCGTAGAGCAGGCGCGCATAGGCCGCCGGTTGGTCAAAGGCAAAGTTGAGGGCAGCGTTGCGGTAGAATTGGCTTTTGGCGGCGTCCGATGTGGCTCCCTGTTGTAGAGCGGTCAGTTCGAGACGCTGCCAGTCCAATCCCTGACGGGCATAGGGCGTGCCGTCGGCATCTGGGTTATTTCCCATGTACAGGCTCCAGCTTCCCTGAAAGGGCAATAAAGTGCCCTGCACGGCCCAATTACGCGCCAGAAACGGCGTGAGACTAAGCGTTAAGGCAAAGGGCAAAGAAGCCGACGTGTACGAGCCTGCGGGCAGGTGCCCCGCTCAAACGCCAGACGGCCCACAGGGCCACGGGCAAGAGCAGCAGGGTATTGCCTCGGGTCAATACCAGAAGTCCGGAGAGAAGGCCGGCCAGTGCTGCGGTTTTATTTGAGACCTTGCCGGCCGATCTCTGCAAGAGATCGACGAGCAGTAATTGGATGAGCACGACCAGGGTGGTGGCCAGTAGCTCGCCGTTGTAGAAAATGAGCGTCCAATAGCAGGCGGCAGAAAGGCCGGCGAGCAGCGGCGCGGGGGGCGGGAAGAGGTGGGCGGCAATGCGGTAGATGAGGACGCAGGAGAAAGCACCGAGCAACATCTGCATAACGCGCACAAGCAAATTGTTGGCGCCGAAGAATTTGAGCAGGCCCAGCATATAAGGGTATAGCAGGCTGTGCATGTAGCCGCCCTGGCGGTCTATCAGCCAATTTCCCTGCAGCAGGCCGGCGGCCAATCGGTCGTATTCGAAAGCGTCGAGGACGAGGGTAGAGAAGTAGGGTAGGTCGGTGATTTCGGCCAGGTAGAGCAGGCGCAGGGTGAGTGCCACGAGGAAGATGGCGAGGACGGGTTTGGCGGGTAGAAAGCGGCGCAGATCAGAGAAATTCATGGGACCCAATTATTGCGTCATTTACTTTTTATTCCAAAGTGCAAGTTGAGCATCTAATATAAGTAGATGTGTTAGGATCTTGCAGACTCGTCATGCTAAAATGAAGCGCCTATATATATTATATACACACGCGATATTATAGAGTGAAAGGGTAAGGTGTATATGACGTCTGAAGAAATCCAAAAAGCCATCGATCAACTGCCGCAACTGCCGCTCAACGAACTGCCGACGCCGCTGCATTTTTGCCCGCGGCTTACCGAGGAGTTGGGCGGCCCACGCATTTTTGTCAAGCGCGATGATTTGACCGGCCACGCCTTTGGCGGCAATAAATCGCGCTACCTAGAGTTCACCGTGGCCCACGCCGTGGAGGACGGTTCCAACGCGGTCATCCTCAGCGCCGTGGTGCAGTCCAACCACTGCCGCCAGTTTGCCGCGGCCGCGGCCAAACACGGGATCAAGGGTGTGGTGGTGTTGCGGGCCGACGATTCGCACATGGGCGACCACGACCCGCCCAACGGCAATTACCTGCTGGACAACCTCTTTGGCGTCGACGTGCGTATTGCCGCGTCGGAACGCCTGGGTGAAGTGATCGACGAAGAGATGGAGCGCCTGAAGCGCGAGGGCTACAAGCCGGCGCGGGTATCGGGCGAGCGCTCCAACGTGTCGTATATCCAGTGTGCCCTGGAGTTGGCACACCAGTGCGATGAGATGGACGTACATTTGAACCATGTCTACATAGGGTCGGGAGGAACCAGCTTGTCTGGGATGGTTGCGGGTTTGGAAATGCTGGGACGGCAACCACGCTATGTAGGTTTTCCGCAGAGCAAGTTGGGGGGGACGGCCGAAGAGGCGTCGGAACGCGTGGTGCAGGCGGCGCGCAATGCCGCCGCACAGATTGGCTTTGAGTGCAGTGCCGATGCGGCGCGCATTGAGGTGAACGACCACTACGTGGGGCCGGGTTTTGGACATATGGATGAGCGCACCCGCGAGGCGATCCATTTATTGGCGAGCACTGAGGCGATTCTGGTGGACCCAACCTACACGGGGAAGGCTTTTTCGGGGTTGATCGACCACATCCGGCAGGGGCGTTTAAAGCAGGGTGAAGATGTGGTTTTTATCCACACGGGTGGGATGCCGCTCTTGTTCATGTATGGGGAAGAACTCTTGGGCAGTTAGGGATGTTATTCCCGTTCTGTCATTAGGGCATCCAGCAAGGTCATGGGCGATTCGGCAGTAAGCGGGGTGAAGTGGGCTATTTGGTGGCGGCACGAAAAGCCGGCGGCGACTACGGTCTGGCCGGGGGCGAGTTGGGCGATGGCGGGGAGCAAACGCTGGGCGGCAATGGACTGGGAAATGGCGTAGTGTTCGCGCTCGTAGCCAAACGAGCCGGCCATGCCGCAGCAGCCGCTGTCCAAAATGGTCACTTCGGATTCTGGAATGTGCGACAATAGGCGGGAAGTGGCATTGAGACCGCTGAGGGCTTTTTGATGACAGTGGCCGTGGACCAGGATTTTTGGGGGGGCGGACTTAAAGGAGAATGGGGTGGCTGTTTGATCGAGGGCATCGGCAGCCCATTCGTCGAACATGAGGCAGCCCTGGGCGACTTTTGCGGCGCTCTCGCGCAAGCCGGCGTCGACTAGTTGGGGATGGTCGTCGCGCACGGCGGAGTAGCAGCTGGGCTCGCAAAAGACAATGGGCTGGCCGTTGTCGACCAGCGGTAAGAGGGCGGCGGTGGTGGCATTGGCCTGCTGCGCCGCTTGGTCGAGGAAACCTTTGGAAATTAGGGGGCGGCCGCAGCAGACGCGAGGGGCGACTGCGGGGCGCGCGCCGAGGCGGTGAATCAGGCGGGTGGCGGCGATGAGGTGATGGGGATCGTGGAAGTTATTAAAAGTGTCGGCGAAGAGGACGACGTCGGGGGAAGAAGTGTTGATCTGTTTTGTTTTATTCCACCAATCGATAAAAGTTGATCTGGCAAAGGTGGGATGCGGCCGACGCCGGTCGAGTCCCAAAACTTTGTCGTTGAGCCAGCGCGTCATGGAGGTGCCGACTAGCCAGTTAGACAGGGGGGCCAGACGGCTGCCCCAGCGCGCTACCTTTTCGGCGTTGGCCAGCAGACGGGTGCGCAAGGGGGCGCCGTGGCGGCGGTGATACTGGTGCAGGTACTCGCTTTTGAGGCGGGCCATGTCGACGCCGGTGGGGCATTCGCTCTTGCAGGCTTTGCATTCGAGGCAGAGATCGAGGATGGGGTAGAGTTCGGGGTGCGAGAGGTCGCTGGCGCCGAGCTGGCCGTTGAGGGCCAGGCGTAGGGCGTTGGCACGGCCTCTCGTGGTAGCGCTTTCGTCCTTGGTGGCCATGTACGAGGGGCACATGGTGCCGCTGAGGGTTTTGCGGCAGGCGCCGACGCCGCTGCACTGTTCGGCAGCGCGGGCTATACCGCCAAAGTCGGAGAAGTCGAATTTTGTTTCTAGCTCAGGGGTGATGTAGTTGGGCCCAAAGCGCAGATTGTCGGTGAGCGCTGGGGCGCGCACTATCTTGCCCGGGTTGAGCAGGCCGTCCGGGTCAAAGGCATCCTTCACCTGGCAAAAAGCCTGGTAGAGCTTGGGGCCGAACATTTTCTCCTGGAAGGGGGCGCGGACCAGGCCGTCGCCGTGCTCGCCCGACAGCGCGCCGCCGAATTCGAGGACGAGGTCGGCGACGGCGGCGGCGATGGCGGCAAAGCGCTCAACGCCCTGTGCGGTTTTCATGTTGACTACCGGGCGGATGTGCAAAAGACCGACGGAGGCGTGGGCGTAAAAGCCGGCCGGCGTGTCGTATTGGGCCAGTATTGCCTGAAAGCGCTCGATGTAGGCGCGCAAATGGCGCGGATCGACGGCGGCGTCTTCGACAAAGGAAATGGACTTGGCATCGCCGGTTTGCGACATGGAGAGGCCCAGCGCCGCCTTGCGCAGCTCCCAAATGCGCGCCTGCTCGGCGGCGGGCACGGCGCGGTGGAAGTGGTGGCCCAGCTGGCGGCGGTTCAAGTCGTCTTCGAGTGCGTCGAGTTTAAAGGGGAGTTCGTCGCCGTCGTCGCCAAAAAACTCCACCAGCAAGACCGCGCCGGGATCGCCGACTATAAAATCGCGCAGCGGCTCGAATTCGAGGCGGCCTTTGGTGGTGTCTAGGATGAAACGGTCGACCAATTCGATGGCGGAGGGGCCGTGTTGGAGGGCGACGGGCGTGGCTTCCATGGCCTCGAGCAGGTCGTCGAATTGCACGGCGCAGAGGATGCGCGCCGCCGGCAGGGGGGCCAGGCGCAGGGTGGCCTCTGTGGTGAGGCCCAGGGTGCCCTCGGAGCCGACCATGATGCGGGCCAGGTTAAAGGACGAGGGGGCGACAAATTCGTCGAGGTTGTAGCCGCCGACGCGGCGCAGGATTTTGGGGTAGTGGCGTTCGATCTCTTCGGCGTGGTCGGCGGCCAATTGCTGGACGGTGCGATAACAAGTGCCTTCCAGGTCTTGCTGGGCGGTTTTGGCGTCGAGGTCGGTTTTGCCGAGTGGGTGCAGATGCGCGGTGCTGCCATCGGCCAGGACGACGTGCAATTCCTCCACGTAATCGACGGTTTTGCCGTAGACGATGGAGCGGGTACCGGCCGAGTTGTTGGCCAGCATGCCGCCGATGGTGGCGCGGCTGGAGGTCGACAAATCGAGGGGCAGGTGCAGGCCGTGGGGTTTGAGCTGGGCGTTGAGTTCGTCGAGGACAATGCCGGGCTCCACGCGCACGGTGTGCGCCTCGACGTCGAGGTCGAGCAGGCGGTTCATGTATTTGGAGAAGTCGAGTTGGACGCCGGGGCCTATGGCCTGGCCGGCCTGGGAGGTGCCGCCGCCGCGCGCTGTGATGGAAGCGCCGTGCCGGCGACAGGTGTTTACGGTGTTGACCACGTCTTTTGCCGCGCGCGGTAGAACGACGCCGGCGGGGACGATCTGGTAGACGCTGGCGTCGGTGGCGTACATGGTGCGCAGGACCTTGTCGAAGCGCACTTCTCCTTCTACTGTTGCCTCTAGATCGCGCTGGAGGGCGTTGAGAGCAGCGGGGGAGAAATCGTCGCGGGCTGAGTTAGGGGTATCGGTAGGCATTTAATAGGTTCTATGGAGATTTAGTCTGTTGGTTGGATGTCATTCGTTCTGGTCAGTGGGTCTGGGGGGCAGTGGATAGCCATTCTGCGCGAGGAGATTTGGAGATTGGCAGGCGCTATTCATTCTGTGCGGTAGCGAGAAAGTCGAGGGCGGCGGTTACGCCGCCTTTTTGATGCGGCACATTTGCAAGGGCCAGCCCCATTTCTATGCCGCAGAGGGTACCGGCCAGGGTCAGGTCGTTAAAATCCCCTAAGTGTCCTATGCGGAAGACCTTGCCTTTGACTTTGCCAAGGCCGGTTCCCAGCGACATGTCAAAGCGGTCGAGAATGACCTGACGCAGTGCGTCGGCGTCTTGGTCGGCGGGCATGAGGACAGCAGTGAGCGTGGGGGAGTACTCTTGCTCATTGAGGCAGAGGAGTTCGAGGCCCCATGCCGTTACGGCTCGGCGAGTCACTTCCGCATGGCGGCGGTGGCGGGCAAAGACTTGATCCAAGCCTTCCTCAAAGAGCATGCGGAGGGATTCGTCCAGGCCAAAGACTAAATTGGTGGCGGGCGTATAGGGGAAGAAACCCTGTTCATTGGTTTCGAGGATGGGGCCCCAATCCCAGTAGGAGCGGGGCAGAGTCGCTTGCTGCGCGGCTTGCAGTGCTTTGTTGCTTACGGCGTTAAATCCCAGGCCGGGCGGCAGCATCAAGCCCTTTTGCGAGCCAGCGACGGTGACGTCTACACCCCACTCGTCGTGGCGGTAATCCACCGAGGCCAGGGACGAGATGGTGTCGACCAGAAGGAGGGCGGGATGGGCGCAATCGTCCAGGGCGCGGCGCAAGGCGGCGATGTTGCTGGTGACGCCGGTCGAGGTCTCGTTGTGAACCACGGCGACGGCTTTGATCGCGTGGTGGGCGTCCACTTTGAGACGGTCGGCGAGGGTAACTGGATCGACGCCGCTGCGCCAGTCGCCGGGTACGAACTCGACTTCCAGGCCCAATTGGGCGCCGATTTTGCTCCACAGGGTGGCAAAGTGGCCGGTCTCAAACATCAAGATTTTATCGCCGGGGGAGAGGGTGTTGACCAGGGCGGCTTCCCAGGCGCCGGTGCCGGACGAGGGATAAATGACGACGTGTGCGTCTGTGGCGAAGACCTGCTTGAGGCGCGCCAGGAGGTCCAGGGTCATGCGGCCGAATTCGGGGCCGCGGTGGTCGATGGTCGGCCGCGCCATGGCCCGGGCGATGCGCTCGGGCAGGTTGGTGGGACCGGGGATTTGCAAGAAGTGACGTCCGGGGGGCATGTTGTCAGTCCAGTGGGTCAAAGAAGGTTAAATCGGCGCCAAAATTTTGCATGGCGGCCACCGCATCGCCGCGCAGGCGCACGCGGATGTCGCGGGTGCGGTGGTTGAGGGTGATTTCCTGTTCGGCGAGCGGGAATGCAAAGGTGATGGGGCGGTTGGCGGGTGGTTCAGCGATAAAGGCGTAGTCTGTGATAAAATGCGGTTGTGCGGCGATGCCGTCTACGCGCAGGGTGTGGCGATCTACCCACGGCGGGATGCGCACAAAGAGCGGGGCTGGCCTTTTTACGTGGACGCATAGGGCGGGATGGGTGTAGGGCGATTCAACCCGCAGGTGTGGCGTATCGCAGTCGAAGAGGAGGTTGACCCAGTGGCCGCTCTGGTCAAAGCGAGTCATTTCGCGCAAAACCTCGCAGAGGGAGCCCACCGTGCCGCCCACTACGTCGGTATTGAGTCGGATGCGTTTGTTCTCGAGGGGCTCGTGGCCAAAGGGGGCGGGAAAACCAAAGGAGCCGCGCATGCGCTCGGCGACGTTGTGTAGGCCGTCGCTGCCATCGGGTTCCTGTGCTTCAACAAAGGACACGTCGCGCAATTGCGAGGGCAGTAAATGGCTGCGCAGGATGCGCTCGGCGTCGTGGTAGTAGTGGGCATATCCCCAGCGACCCAGGATGAGGGCGGTTTCGACGATGTCGCCGGTGTTGTTCATCTCGCCTTCGTCGGGGTTAGAGCTATCGGGAGATGTGCTTTCGACGGACCAGCCCAAGGCGTCGCGCATCTCCCACAGGCCGTTGTCGTAGAAGGCCTTGACATAGCCCATCAGCACAGCATCGGAAGTGAGGTCGGCCAGTTGTGCCAGCGACGACATAACGCAGGTGACGGAGTGGGCGTGGGTGCCAAATGTATTGCGATTGTAATCGCCCTGGCGGTTGTATACTTCGCGCAGGAGTTTTTCTTTGAGGGCTATGGCCAGTTCGAGGGCGGGGCCGTAACCCGTGATTTTGTAGTATTTGATCAGGGGGCCAATGGCGCGGGCCAGGCCGGAGACAAAGGACTGTTCCTTTTGGATGGAAAGACCGAATTTGCGCTCCAGGAGATCGTAATCCCAGGTCGACTCTAAGTCGTAGTTGGCGAGGATCCAGGCGATGCTCGCTGCGGCGAGTTGGCGGGCGCGGGGGCAGTTGCGGAATTGGGCTAAGGCGGCCAGGGCATGGAAACCTTCGCGGATGTGGTGTGGTACAAAGTGGATGGGATCGCCTTTGCCATCGACGCGGCCTAGTGGGACTGGGACAGGGCCGCTGTAGGAGTAGAAGGTGGCCTGGGCGTGTTTGTCGACGACGTCTTCGTCGATAGAGATATCGGCGACGTCGGCGGCGTGCAGCAGGGCGTTGAGGTGGCGGCCGGGGACGTGTTCTTCGCAGCTTATGCCCAGAAAGGGGGCGGGGCGGGCGATGATGCGGAAGAAGGGTATATCGTTGTCGTCGGCGTTGAAGATGTTGGACATGGTGTGGCAGGCGAGGTGGATGGCGTCGACGATGTCTGTTGTGTTTACGTTTTGTACTTGGGGCATGATGGTTTTGATGAGGTTGTTCTGTGTACGGGCGTTTTTCTTGGTGATGGACGTGAAGTGACTGTTGGCGCTAGAGAAATAATAGGGGATTCTGGGAGGGTGTGCCAGGTGGCTTTTCACGACGGGGTAAATTTTGCATACTCTTAGGCTTGAGTACGGCTTTATAAATCATCTCAAACAATAAATCTTGTTATCTATTTAGAGTTTAATAAGGGCCTAGCCAAAGAGTCATAAAATGCTTAAAAAAGACGCTTCGGGTGATATCTTTATTCACGCCTGGGATATTAGTGACGAAGGCATTGATAATTGTTTCGACTATTTGAAAAATGTCTGTGGGCTCAACCAGGTTTCCATCGGCGCCGTGTACCATTCGGGCACTTTCTTGTTGCCGCACAATCCCAAGCGCGCGGTGCGCTGGGAGGACGGATCGGTGTTTTTTGCGCCGCAGCATTCGCGCTGGGGGGATTGCCGGCTGCAGCCCGTTCTCAGCGAGTGTGTGGATACGGCCGGGTATATGGGGCATATTGTCGACGGGGCGCGGCGACGAGATTTTGACGTGGTTTTCTTTTCCGTATTTCACTTCAGCCACAGCATGGCGCACAAATACCCGCATGCCTGCTGTGTCGACGCCTTGGGAGAGCGCAATAGGGGGGATCTGTGTCCAGGCAATCCGGATGTGCGGGCCTACGACCTGGCCATTGTCGAGGACTTGATGTCGATGTATGGGGCGGACGGCATCCGCCATGAGTCGCTGGAATTTGCCGGCTGGAGTTCGCATTTCGTGCGCAATAAAGTGGACCAAATGCCCTCGCCACGGGACCAATTTCTGTTGGCTTTGTGTTTCTGCGGACACTGCATGGAGCGGGCGCGCAACGAAGGAATGGACCCCATACCGCTGCGCCGCGCCATTTGTGACCACATCAATGAGAATCTGCCCAAAAACCCGGACGAATGGGACACGGACTCCCCAGATGAAGAGTGGGCCCGCAATGCCTTTGACGGCCAATTGATCCAGTACCTCGAAGTGCGCTGTAACACCGTAACCAGCCTCTTTGAACAAATCCAGGAAATTGTCAACCAATACGACGGGGCCCTGCTCACTGCTCTGGGCACCAACAACCTCGACAACAGGGACATTCTCAAAGGAGTAGACCACGGCAAACTCTATCCCCATCTCAAACGCACCGCTCTGCGCCTGCAGGGCCAAACCAACGACGAAATAAAGGCCAACCTGGCCGCAGAGATAGCAACCGTCCCTCAGTGGGCCCAACCCGAACTCATGCACAACCAGCGCAGCTTTAACTCACAGGAGGAATTAGTAGAACGCCTGCTGCTCACCCGAGAAGCCGGCGTCCGCCACCACAATTTCCACTACTACGGCATGACCCGCCGCTATCAACTCGAATGGATTGGCCATGCACGCCAGGCCTGGTCCTGACCGACCGTCCCACCCCAAGCCAACCCAAAAATTAAAGGGAGACCAAAAATGAAAACCTACCGCGTAGGCATCATCGGCCTCGGCCGCATGGGCAGCACCATCGACGAAGAAGGCCGCGGCGAACTACCCTATTCAATTGCCAACTCCTGTGCCCACAGCGACCGCCTCGAAGTAGTCGCCGGCTCCGATTTGCAGCCCGAAAAACGCGAAGCCTTCGCCCAAAAATGGGGCGTAGACGCCCTCTACGAAGACTTCCAAGAAATGGTCGAAAAGGAAAAGCCCGACCTGGTGGCCATCTGCACCACCGCCTCGGGCATGTTAAAGCCGGCGAACCAAGCGTCCGACTCCAGCTTTCGCGGCGATTCGCACGCCGACCTGACCATCGCCCTGGCCGACGCCGGGGTGCCCATGGTCTACATCGAAAAGGCCATGGCTAGTTCCATGGAAAAGGCCGACGCCATGCGCGAGGCGGTCAAACGCAATGGGACGCTGACCAACACCGGCGTGCTGCGGCGTTTTGACAACCGCTACGAGGTGGTGAAAGACGCCGTGGCTGCCGGCAAGATCGGCGAGCCTAAAACCGTGCTGCACTTTGCCGGCTCGAGCCTGATGCACGGGCACATTCACTCGATCGACACGGTTTCATACCTGGTGGGCGATCCCCCCATCAAAGAAATACGCGGCGAGTTATTGCCGCGCGATATCGAGATTGTCGACAATCATATAGCTCACGATCCGACGGCAACCTACCAATTGCGCTTTGAGAACGGCATTGAAGCGTATTCCATGGACGGGGCCGGGTGGGAGTTTGAAATAGTGGGCTCGGAGGGCGTCATCCGTTCGCTCAACAACGGCGCGGGGGTGCAATTGCGCCAGCCCGGCGAGATGATCGGGCGGCGCCAGGGGTTGGAGAAAGTGCCGTTTGAGTTTATCACCCCCAAGAGTTCGGTGATCACTTGCCTGGAAGATTTAGTAGAAGCGCACGAGAGCGGGGGGCTGACGCGAGACCACATCGACCACTCGCACCACATCACCGAGGCCTGCATCGCCGTGGCCGAGAGCCACCGGCGCGGCGGCGGCTGGATCGAACTGCCATTGGAAGAGCGCGGCCTCTATATCTGGCACGTCTAACCTTTGAGAGCGCCCACGGTCATGCCGCGGGTGATGCGCTCCTGCAAGAAGATGAAGGCGGCGATGGTGGGCAGTAGCATGATGACAAAGCCGGCAAAGAGGCCGGTGAAGTCGGCGGCGTATTGCTGCACCACCTGCAAATTGTAGAGGCCCAGCGGGATGGTCATCTTGTCGCTCTCGCTGATCAGCATGAGGGCGAGCAAGTATTCGTTCCACACGCCCAGAAAGTTGAAAATGGTGACGGTGATCAGACCGGGTGCCGCCAGCGGCAGCATGACGCGCCAGAACACGCTGTAGTCGGAGGCGCCGTCGAGCACGGCGGCTTCTTCGAGGGCGGTGGGTATGGATTTGAAGAAGCCGGTGAGGATGAAGACGGTGAAGGGCATGGAGACGGCGACGTAGACCAAGGTGAGGCCAAAGAGGGAGTCGCGCAGGCCCAAATCGTTAAACATCAAATAGAGCGGCACGGTGAGCAATTGCAGGGGGATGGCGCTGCCCAGGATGAAACCGCCCAGAATCAGGCGGTTGCCGACAAATTGGAAGCGGGCCAAAACATAGGCCGCCATGGCGCCCACTATATCGATCAAGAGCACCGAGAGAGCGCTGACCCAGATGCTGTTGAAGAGGAAATTGCCCATTTGCGAGCGCGTCCAGGCGCGCACGTAGTTCTCCCACTGCATGATATCGGGCAGGCCCCACACCGTGCGAATGCCAAAGAGCTCGCGGTTGGTTTTAAACGAAGTGAGCACAATCCACGAAAAACCAAAGAGAGTGATGGCAGCCCACACGCCTAAAATGACGTAGATGAGGATTAGATAGGGGCCGGCGCCCAGGCGTTGGCGCCAGTTTGATTTTTTTTCGGCCATATCAGTATTCGATGGCCTCCTTGCGGCTGAGGCGGAAAAATAGCAGGGAGACGCAGAAGACGAGGACAAAGAGCAATACGGCGATGGCGGTGCCGTAGCCCATGTGGAACACGGTGCTCTGGTAAGGCAGGGCCTGCTGCATCATATAGGTAGTAATGGTATGGGTACTGTTAGCCGGCTGGCCGCGGGTGAGAGCCCACACCTCGCCGAATATTTTGAGGGCGGAGATCATCCAGTAAATCAGGCCGATGACCAGCACGTCGCGCAGCAGCGGGAAGGTGACGCGCCAGAAGATTTGCCACTCGTTGGCGCCGTCGACGCGGGCGGCGGCGTAGAGGTCGCCGGGAATGCCCTCGACGCCGGCGATCAACAGCACCATGTAGAAACCGATGACGTACCAGACGATCATGAAAATGATGCAGGCCATGGCCAGGGGGCGACTGCCCAGCCACACCTGGGTGAAGTCCTCCAGGCCAATAGAGCGCAGGAATACGTTGACCATGCCAAAGCGCGGCTGCAGGATGAAGACCCAGAGCAGGGCGACGCCGATGGGGTTGATGATGTGGGGCAGGAAAATGGTGGTTTTGAAGAAAGTGCGGCCTTTAATGCGCGGGTTGGTCAGGGCCACGGCAAAGAACAGGGCGGCGGCAAAGAGGAATACGCCGCCTGCTACCATGATGAGCACGTTGTTGGTAAAGGCCAAAAGTAGCCATTGGTCGCGCAGGGCTTTGGCAAAATTGGCCAGGCCGACGTAGACGGCGGTGTCAAAACCAAAGCCGCTCCAACTGTAGAGGCTGATGCGGAAGGCGTTGAAAGAGGGGTAGAGGAAGAAGACGGCGTAGAATAAGATGGCCGGCGCCAGAAATACAATTATGGCCTTGGGGTCGCGGCGGCGGCCGCCGCGTCGCGAGGCGCTCACAGTTGGCCTCCAAGGGGACCGGATTCTTTGGCGGCGTAGAAGGCGTCGTGCTCTTCCTGGAGCTGGGCGATGAATTGCGCCGGGGTGAGCTGGCCCAACATGAGCTGGTCGTTGAGCGGGTAGAACACGGTCTGCAGCCAGTCGGCGGCGTCGGCGTCGAGTCCGGCGGCAAAAGGCATGCCGCCGTCGCCGGCCAGTATGGAGCGAGCGCCTTCGACGCCTTCGGGCAGGGGGACGCCCTGAATGGCCGGGGGTACCCCGCCGCTTTTGACGTTTTCGCCCTGGGCCTGGCGGCTGGAGAGAAATTTGATCAGCTCGATGGCGCCTTCCGGGTTTTTGGCGCCCTTGGGAATGAACCAGCCGTTGAATTTGATTTCGGAGACGGTGGGGTTGCCGGCGGCGCCCTCCATTTTGGGAAAGGGGAAGAGGTCCATGACAAAACCTTCCGCCTTGATTTCGCGCAATTCGCTGGGCAGCCAGGTGGGCATGATGATCATGGCCGCTCCTTCGTTAGCCCAGTCCATCTGGCCCACCGGCCAGCGGTTGCCCTCCCAGCCGCGGGTGTAGAAGCGGGTGACGAAATCCTGTGTCATCTGGGCCACTTTGACAAAGCCTTGCCAGGAAGTGCCGGGACGGTTGGTGGCGGTGTTGTAGAGTACATCGTTGCCCAGGTAGCGGGTGGCGATATAAAAAAACAGGCGGGCGTTGTAACCGTTGAAATTGTCGGCTTCAAAGCAGGGCATGCGCACCTGGTCGCGCATGGTCTGGCACAGGTCTACCAGCTGTTTCCAGGTGGCGGGCACGGCATAACCCTGGCGCTCGAAGAAGCCCTTATTGTAGTAGATGCCCGAGACGTGGGCCGACCAGGGAATGCCATAGAAATGAGCGCCGTCGGCCCCGTCGGCCACGTGGCTGTTGTGCAAAAGGCCGGGCCAAAAGGTGTCGAGCCAGCGGCTGTCGCCCTCGTAATTCTGTTCCTCCAGGTAGGCGTCCAGCGGTTGGGCTACACCTTGGCGGGCCATGGTGACCAGGAAGGCGTCGGCGTTGAGGGCGGCGTCGGGTGGGTCGGCGGCGTTGAGGCGGGCGCGCAGGCGCTGGGTGGATTCGCTGCCGCCCCAGGTCCACTTGATGCGATACTGGGGGTTTTGGCGTACAAAACGGTGCCCCTGACGCTCCAACTCGGGCTGGATGCTGGCACCCACGGAAAACGGGTGGAAGATGTCCAGGACGATGGCGTTGGGGTCGGGCGGTAGCGCCTCTTCCTGGGGAGTGGTTTCTACGGATGGGGCTGGCTCTTGGCTGCCGCAAGCCGATAGGAGGGCGGACAGAAAGAGCAGAAAAAAAACACGTGTTATTGGGCTTGCCATGGCATGTGAAAATACAAGTTTTGATGTTTAGGGCAAATTAATAGATATTAACGGGCTAATGACACAATAGTGCGATCTATAATAAACGAGGAGGAGATATGGACATGTATAAAGCCGCGCTCATCGGCTGCAGCCGCATGGGGGCTTTTATCGACAACGAAGTAACGAAAGATTGGGGCGCATATTCGCACGCCGCTGGCTACGAAGCCTGCGAGCGCACTACCATGATCGCCTGTGCGGACTTGCGCGAAGACGTGATGGAGCAAGTGGGGCTGCGCTACGGCGTGCCCAAGGATAAGCAGTACACCGACTACAAGGAGATGATCGAGAAAGAACAGCCCGACATCGTCAGCGTGGCGACCCAACCCGAGCATCGCACAGAGATTGTGATCCACGCCGTCGACCACGGGGCGCGGGCCATTTATGCCGAGAAGGCGCTCACCGCGTCGCTGGCCGAGGCCGACGCCATGGTGGAGGCGGTGGAGCGCAACGGGGCCATCCTCAATATGGGCACCAACCGGCGCTGGCATCCCGGCTACGACACCATGAAGGAGGTCATCGACAGCGGCCGCCTGGGCAAACTCAAGAGCCTAGTTTTGCACCAGACCAGCACGCTGTTTAACGGTGCCAGCCACGGTTTTGACTTATTGCAACGGCTCAACAGCGATTGCCCGGTGTCGTGGGTGCAAGCGCACTTGCCCGACAGCGAAGAAATTATCGACGGCGATATTTTGCGCGAAGACCCGGTGGGGCACGGCATTATTCAATTTGAAAACGGGGTGACGGCGTACGGGCTGAATTCCGGCCGCGGCATGGAGGTCGAGGCCGTCTGCGAGAAGGGTTCGGTGACCGGCTTTCTCAACGGCAACGAGTGGGAGGTCCGCGAGCCGGGGGATAAGGACCACCGCGGCAGAGACTTATGGGTGAAGGGGGAATTTCCGGCCTATGAGTTTGCCAGTTCAACGCAGCGGCTGATAGAAGACCTGGTGCACGCCCTCGACAGCGGCGAGCCGCCGCGCGGCGGGGTGCGGCTGGCGCGCTCGAATATGGAATTGATTTTTGCCTTTGTCGAGTCGCACGTGCGCGGCGGCGCCCGGGTGGACTTGCCGATGCAGGAGAGTAAATTTCGCCTGTTGCGCGATAGGGAACCGCGCCAACCGCGCTACCAGCGTTGACGATAGACCGGCGGTGGCTCAGTCTTTGGGTCGGTCGCGTTTCGAGCTGACTACGGCGTTCTGCGAGAACGTGTATGGCGTCCTTCGTGCTAGTGGGGCCGACATTAGGATGAATATATCAAACCTTTGGCCACTCGGGCTAAAGGAAACTAAAAATGTTTCACTACTGCTATCTCAAATAGGAGAATAAATAGGTGAGAAAAAGCAAAGTTCTGCAAAAGATCCGCGATGGAAAATGCGCCCGCATCTGCGGTTTGGGTCACTACCTGCCGTTTTACGTGCGCTACGCGGCGCATTTTAACTACGACGTCATATGGTTTGATTTGGAACATCGGGCGATGGACGATCGCGAGGTGCAGAGCGTGTTGTCGCTGGCGCACCACAACGATATCGACTGCATGGTGCGGCCGCAGACGCTGGAGCGCACGCGGCTCTACCGCTATCTGGAAGACGGGGCCACGGGGTTTATGTTTCCCTTTGTTTCGGATGCCGACACGGCGCGCTATATCGTCGAGACGGTCAAATACCCGCCCATGGGCAACCGCGGCATCGACGGCGCCGGCTTTGACGCCGATTTTGGCCTCGACCACTTCTTCACAGAGAACAGCACCTATCTGGAGGACGCCAATAGGGAGACGTTTATTCTGGCGCAGATCGAGACCGTAGAGGCGTTGGAAAACGTCGAAGAGATCGCCGCCGTGGAGGGCATCGACGCGCTCTTTGTGGGGCCAGGTGATCTGGGCGCGCGTCTGAAACACGTCGAGGGTGGCGATCTGGACGAGGCCATCGGCCGGGTGGCGGCGGCGACTAAAAAGCACGGCAAGGCCTGGGGCATTCCGGCCGGTAGTCCCGAGTTGATCGCCAAATACCGCGACCTGGGGGCGCAATTGCTGGCCTACGGCGGCGATTTTGCGCTTACTGCGGTGCTAAAAAACAACAGCGAAGATTTTGACCGAGTATTGGGCGAATAACAAGGAGAAGGTCTATGCGACATTTTACGCGGACGCCGCATTATGCGGGGCCGGACGATCCCAATCGCAACGAGATTAAAGGCACGCTCGAACTGGGTGAGACGGTGATCATTGAGACGGTGGGCGGCCACGACCAGGACTACGAGGCCATCGGCCGGCTTTTGCCCGGCGATATCATGGAGGTGCGCGAGCACCGCCATGCGCGCCAGGGCGGGCCGTTTTACATCGAAGGCATTAAAGCCGGGGACTGGGTGTCGGTGGAGATCATCGATATGGAAGTGGGGGCGTACGGTTTTTACCGCAACGGCGGCCCCTTCTGGTCGAGCATACGACTGATCGCGCCGGTGCGCGACGGCCTGGTGCATTTTCCGCCCGATTTTGTCGTGCCCACCCGGCCGATGATCGGCTATGTGTCGCTGGAATCGGTGGCGTCGCACCAGATCGACCACGGCGGCAATATGGATTTTAATTCGGTGCAGCCGGGCAGCACTATACACATTCGCGCCCAGAAGGACGGCGGTTTGTTGACCCTCACCGACGTGCACGCGCGCATGGGCGACGGCGAGATGACGGCCACCGGGGTGGAGATCGGCTCGGCCATTACCCTCAAGGTCGACAAATCGCCGGGTTTCCCCTGCGGCAGCCCGGTGGTAGAGAAGACGCGGCACGTGGAAGATGCCGAGGAGTATCTGACCAGCGGCCGCGGTTACAGTTGGGAAGACGCGACTAAAATCGCCTGGTTCGACATGGTGAGTTTGATCGCCGACCGCTACGACACCACGGTGGAAAACGCCAATCTGATCGTCGGCACCATCGGCGATATGCGGCCGGGCTATTCGGCCGGGCGGTTGAATTCGCGGGGGCACAACCAAGACGCGGGCTACGTGACCTGCCAGATGGCGGTGACCAAGGCACTGCGGCGCACTGGCGAGCCCTACAAACCCTGACGAGGAGGCGCTGATGGACGGGGGAAAAGACGTCGTCGATGCCCACATTCACGTGTGGACCGACGACTTTGCGCGCTATCCGCTGGCGCCGGGGTTTGGGCCCGAGGATTTATGGCTGCCTCGCTTTACGCCGGAGGATCACTTTGCCTACAGCCGCGCCCAGGGCAAGGTGCGCATCAACCTGGTGCAGATGACCTGGTACGGGCTCGACCACAGTTACATTCTCGATATTATAGCCGCCGCTCCCGATACCTTTGTGGGTACGGGCGTTGTGCCGGCGATTTGCGATGTGTCGCTGGCCAGTCCGGATCGCACTATGGTGGAGTTGGCCAAAGGGGGGATTTACGCTTTTAGGGTGCGCGGTGGCAACGCGCGCATGCCGGTAGGCGATGTGGCGCGCTGGCTCGATTATCCCGGTTACGAATTGATGTTTAAGGCTGGGGCCGAGCACAATTTGGCGCTGAGTTTTCTCATGAGCTACGGCGACTTGCCGGACCTCGACCGCATGTGCGAGAAATTTCCCGACACGCCGGTGATTCTAGACCACGTCTGCGGGGTGCGAATTAAGGACGGCGTGCTCGACGAGGAGGGGCTAAAACGGGTTTGTGCCATGGCACGGCATCCGCGCGTTATGGTCAAACTGGGGCCGTTCCACGGTTTCAGCGAGACGGGGGCACCTTTTCTGGATCTGCTGCCGATGATCGAGCCGATAATTGAGGCTTTTGGGCCGCAGCGCTGTATGTGGGAGAGCGACAGCGGCGGCCCTTTGCAAATGCAGGATCCGCACTTCGATTACCCGGCATCTATCGCCTTGATTGAAGAGCACGCCGCTTTCTTGAGCGCTGGCGACAAGGACTACATTCTTCGCAAAACCGCCGAGGACTTCTTTTTTAACAGGTGATATTATGGCCGCACCGCGGATCATGTTTGACCACGATGGGCGCCATCCGCTCATCTATATGTACGAGCCGCCGATTGAGCGTCAGGAACTGGAGGCGGCGGTGGACGAGTTGGTGGGCACGCCAGTGGAAGCGCTGATGTTGATGTTGGGCGATGTGCGCAGTTTGCTCTACGACACGCGGGCCGGCGAGTTGTGGGGGCAAGATGTGCCCGTGTGGCCACACATTATATGGCGGCGGGCGCATCAGAATTTTGCCCACTTGATCGAGACGGGCAACGATCTGCTGCGGGTGCTGTGCGAGCGCGCCCACGCCAAGGGCATGGCGCTCTATGCCAAATTGCTGGCGCAGCAGGGGGCGCGCGAGCGCATGCTGAAGACCTGGGAAAAGGAGGGATTTGATCCGGACGATTGGCGCAATGTGCTGCAGCCTACGGACATTGGCAGCAAGGGGGGCGTGGACCCGGAGTGGCCGGGGTATACTTGCCCCGACTTTGGGCACCAGGAGGTGCGCGATTTAACGCTGGCGGTGATCAAAGAGGTGGTGGAAAATTATCCGGTGGACGGTTTTGAACTGGATATGAAATACACGCCTTATTATTTCCATCCGGACGAGGTGGAGGCAGGCCGGGGGCTTATGACCGAGTTTATCGGCCGGGTCTACGAGACGGTGAAGCAGGCCCTGCCCCAGGGCGAAGTGGTGGTGCACGTGCCGGCCGATATCGACGGCGGATTGGCGGTGGGGCTGGAGCCATTGGAATGGGTGCGGGCGGGGATTGTGGATGTTATTGTGCCAGAGGCGGGCAGTACTATGCAGGTGGACCCGTCGGCCGATTTTTCGCCTTTTGTAGAGGCAGCCAGGGGGACATCGTGCCAGGTGTTGGCGTCGATACAAAGTCGGGTGGATACGGATCGGGTGGGCATTAATACGATTGAGATGGTGCGCGCTACGGCTTGCAATTACTGGGCTCAGGGGGTGGATGGGTTTTATCTGGAGCACTGGTTTGCGGATTGGCCGTACCGCAGCGATTTCTACGAGAAGTTGCGCGAGTTGGCAGACCCAGAAGTGATGGCGCCCAAGGACAAGATATATTATGTGCCGACCAAGCTGAGTGGGGCGCCGCGGCCGGTGGTGGCGCCCAGTGTGGCAAATCCGTTGCCGGTGGGGTTGGTGGTGGGGGAAGGTGTGTCGGTGGGGTTTAGGGTGAGTGATGATTTGGGACGGTGGGACGAGGTCGGGCGGGTGTACGAGGTGTTGTTGCGGGTGTTTTTGTCTGGGGTTACGGAGTTGGATCGGTTGGAGTTTGGGTTTAATGGGGAGGTGTTGCCGGAGCGGGTGTTGCGCAAGATAAATCAGATGTATCGGATGCAGGCGCCGCGGTATAGGGAGGGGGGGTATTGGTATGTTTTTAAGTTGGAGCGGGCGGGGTGGCCGGTGCCGGGGGAGAATTTAGTTGAGGTGGTGTTGAGCGAGAGGGATGCTGGGGTGAAA
>CAXGRO010000018.1:0-22183 GCA_964012055.1 uncultured bacterium | reverse complement strand
AGGCCAACCCGCGCATCGCCGCCGCCCGCCCCTCCGCCGCCCCCGGCCAGCGCATCGCCTATGTGGAAACCTATGGTTGCCAAATGAACGTGGCCGACTCGGAACTGGTGGCCAGCATCCTCAGCGACGCCGGCTTTGCCATTGCCGAGCGCCCCGACCAGGCCGACATCATCCTGCTCAACACCTGCGCCGTGCGCGAACATGCCGAAGAGCGGGTCATCGGGCGCGCCAGCCAATTGCACGGCTTGCGCGCCCGCAACCCCAATTTGACCATTGGCATCCTCGGCTGCATGGCCCAACACCTGGCCAAGAGCCTGCCGGTGCGCGCCCCCTTTGTCGACCTGGTCATGGGCCCCGATTCCTATCGCCGCCTTCCCGAAGTCCTGGCCGCCACGTCCAACGAGGCCCTGCTCGACGTGCGCCTGGACCGCTCGGAGAATTACCTGGGACTCGATCCCGTGCGCAAAGAGGGCACCAACGCTTGGGTCACCGCCATTCGCGGCTGCGACAAATTTTGCACCTTCTGCATCGTCCCCTTCGTCAGGGGCCGCGAGCGCAGCATTGCGGCGGCGGAAATCGTGCGCCAGGTCGAACACATCGCCGCCGAGGGGTTTAAAGAAGTCACCCTATTGGGCCAAACTGTCAATTCCTACCACGACGGCGAGTGCGATTTTGCCGACCTGCTGCACCGGGTCAGCGCCGTGGCGGGCATTGAGCGCGTGCGCTTCACCTCCCCCTACCCCAAAGATTTCACCGAGCGCAGCATTGCGGCCATGGCAGACCTGCCGCAAGTTTGCCCCAGCCTGCACCTGCCGGTGCAGAGCGGTTCCAACGCCCAGCTAGAACTGATGCAGCGGGGCTATACCATTGAGGAATACCGCGACCTGGTCGGCCACCTGCGCGACGCCGTGCCCGATTTGGCGCTCACCACCGATATCATCGTCGGTTTTTGCGGCGAAACCGACGACGACTTTCAGCGCACCGTCGATCTCATGCAAGAGATGCGCTACGACTCGGCCTTCATGTTTAAATACTCCGTCCGCGACGGCACCTACGCCGCCCGCAAAATTGCCGACGACATCCCCGAGGAGGTAAAAGGCCAGCGCCTGCAGCACATCATTGCCCTGCAGGAGCAAATTTCACTGGAAGTCAATCAGAAAATGGTTGGACAAACGGTGACCGTGCTGGTGGAAGGGCCCTCAAAACGGAAAAACGATCAAGGCCAGCGCAACAACTATGGACGCTCGCAACACGGCAAGGTGGTCGTCTTCCCCCAAGACGCTGCGCCCAACAACCTCGTCCAGGTGCAGGTCGAACGCACGACATCACACACCCTCTTTGGCAATTTAATTAATTAGCAGACTCTGACGCCGTTGCCCGTCTTTGCTTTCGGCGTCAATTTGAATAGTGTTGGGCTCCGTTTCTTCTCTCCCATTTACCCCTATGGAGTCCTCGTGAAATTTAAAATCTTTTCCGCTTTCGCCTCGTCGAAAAACCGCCTGTAAGCAGCCGTCTCGAGCAATAAGTTCTGCAAAGCTTCTCCTTTAGACTCGCCAATTTCTTCTCCGTCGCTCTCAATATATAAACGCCCCTCAAACTCGCGATACCGCAACCTGCCCATGCCCGCCAAATAATCCAACCCCCGCAATACAGTTTGCTCTCTGTGTCCCAGCCGCTCCGCTAGTTCCACCAATCTCACTTGCCCCTGTCGCTGCGCCACAACCGCTTTTGCCAAACCGCTTAGGACGCGCAAGAAATCTGTGGGGGATTCATTTTCCTTCGAGCGCGTGAGCAGGCACACGCGCTCCGGATCTACCTTCTCGAGCGCCGTCTCGAGTTCTTGGGGCCCCGGCGGCGAACTCCAGATTACCAGTACCTTGGCCGACTGCAATTGGCTGCGCGACCTGCCCCCCTCTACACCTGCAAGTTCGTCCCCCTCTGCCCAAATTTGCCCGGCCTCGCCAACCGATGCTCGGACGTCGGTCAAGGCTTTTAAGCGTTCTTGTTCGCGCCGCAAATCTTCCACTTCAAAGGGCAATTTGTCCGGCTCGGATTCGACGATTATTTCCGCCTGTGGTTTAACCCGGCGCACATCCATGCGGGCCTGCACTCGGCCGCGGTATTCGTCTAAACGCAGAGTGAATGCCACCTCCACTGCTTCCTTGGGCACGTCCAAGGGCGCCCTATTCCACCAAATTGCCGGCACTTTATTGCCCTGGTCGTCTTCCGCCACCATCCGGGCGTGCGAATTTGTTGATCCCAAACTCTCGACGTTGACCAAATGCACTCGTTGGCAGGCAAAAAGAGGGGTGGGGTTGCCCGCGCCAAATGGAGCCAGACGGTATATATCGCGCACCAAATCGGCATCAATCTCCGCCAATCCAATGTGTCCTTCTACCAATATATCTTCTTCCGACTCCCCTGCTGCTAAAATATCCCCCACACTCTGCTGAAACGCCGCTCTAAATGCGGACAATTTACTTTGCTCTATACCAAAACCAGCCGCCATCGCGTGACCGCCATAATTCAGCAGCAGACCTCGATGTTTATCGAGCACCTGTTGTACGTGTACCCCCGCCACCGAACGCACCGATGCCCGCGCCGGCTCTCCCACAGGAGCGCTCAATACGACGGCCGGCTTGCCGTAGCGTTCCACCAGGCGATTGGCCACCTGCCCGATAACGCCGGGATGCCAGTCTTTGCCCGCCAACACCAGCGCGGGTTCGCGCGCCATACTCGGCTGGCGTTGCAACATGGCCTCTGCCTCGGCCTCTACCTGCCGGCACAAAATGCGGCGTTTGTCGTTGAGCATTTCCAACTCTGCCGCCCGCTTCATAGCCCGGTCCATATCCTTGCTCAGCAGCAATTCCACGGCCGTGCGGGCGTGAGCCATGCGTCCGGCGGCGTTGAGCCGCGGCGCCAGGGTATACGAGACTAAATCGGTATCGAATAATTCGGAAGGATGGTTTTTGGACAGACGCAAAATAGCCGCCACCCCGGGGCGCGGTTGGTAGGCCAGCTGCGGCCATGCCCGCTGGGCCCAAAAGCGATTGTCCCCTTTTAGCGGCGCCAGATCGGCTATGCTCCCCAACAAAAACAAATCCAGTGCCGGGCTCTGCACTGCGGGCATTTCTTCGCTCAAGGCCTCCAGCAAAACGTGCGCTACCCCAACGCCGCACAGGTAACTCAACGCATGGCCCTCGGACAAGCGATGCGGGTTTAGCACGGGCACCTGGGGCAAGACCTCGGGCAATTCGTGGTGATCGGTAACCACAACTTCCATGCCCATTTGTTGCGCCAGATCGATCTCGGCGCCGTCGGACACGCCGCAATCGCACGTGATTAACACTTCCCCCCCCTGCTGTCGCACCCACTCCAACCCGCTTTTGTTTAGACCGTGTCCTTCTCTCCGATGGGGTATGTAGTAGAATGTGCTAAAACCGGCCTGGGTTAGGCCTTGCATCAACGTCGCCGTGGCGCTTTGCCCATCCACATCAAAGTCGCCCCAAACGCATACGCGTTTGCCCAATTGGTGCGCCTCGACTAAAAGAGATACTGCCCGTTCCATATCGGGCAAGTCTCTGCCGTTTGCGGGGCGATATTTATCGGGATCAATAAAACCCTCAATATCCCCCGCCTTGCGCCACCCGCGACGCCACAGAATCTGCGCCAGCAGCACATGCCCCCCTGCTGCTGCGATCGCCTCCTGGGGCAGGTGCAATTCTTCGGGAAGGCTCCAGCTTTCCATAACTCAAAGCTCTGCCTCGGGAATTAGATCCCAGTCTAAATCTTCTTCGTCGATATCCCAATCTTCTGCCGCCTCGCGGCCGCGCTCGCAATACGAGCGATACTCGCAGCGCTGGCAAAGCTCCAGGTCTTCCGTCTTGGGAAAATCTTCTTCCCCTTCCAAAGGACTAATGGTATTTACTACATTCTCAATTTCTTCCCTTGCCTTGCGGTGCTCTTCCAAGCCATATGCAATTACCACACTCTGATCTGGGTAACCAGCGTGCCAGTAGACCAGGGTAATTTCCTGCGGCTCCACTCTCCAGCCCGCCTCCAAGTTGTGGACCCCTTCGGCTAAAACGTAGCGGTATACCAGGGTCTGCCAATTGCGCGCGTATGCAGCCGCTTGCGGTGGCCTGCGCCCGGTTTTCCAATCGCAGATATAAATTCGGCCGTCCGCAGTTGCAACCAGGCGATCGAATTTGGCCAGTAACCTGTACGGCCCCACAGAAACCACAAGGGGAATTTCGCTCAACATTTGTCCTTGGGGAATGACCGCTGGCGGCTGTTCGATAAAATTGCGCCACCACTGGCGCAAGATTTCATCGCCGCTGGCCTGCACCATCTCATCAACCCCTATGCCCAGAGCTTGCTGCTGCACAATCTGGTGAAAAAGCTGCCCTCTCTCCAGTGCTTCCTCCCACGGATCTGCCGCCACCGTCACCGCCGCCGGCCAATCCATGCGGCGCACGTAGCGCAACATAAAGCGCCGGCGGCACTGCCCAAAAATTTCCAAATTGGTCTGACTAAAGCGAAAACCGGAGGGTATTTTATCATTTGCCATCGCCGTATTCCCGTTTGTAATAATTCGCCAGGTGATGGTAGGCCGCGGCCATGGGCACCGGGCGCATGCGCATGCCGGCGGGAATCTCGCGGCTCCAACTCACCGCCAGGTATTGCCGCGCCCGCGTAATGCCCACGTAGAGCAAGCGCAAGCGCTCGGCGATAATTTCCACGTGAGCGACATCTGTGGCCGACATCTTCTCGTCTTCGCCGGCGCCAATGGCCGCCAACAGCGCCGCCCGCGCTTCTTCGGCCGGGTCGCTGCCAAAGGACTCGTGCTCACCGCGAAAACTGTCTTCAAGGGTGTGAGGAAACCAATCGCCGTCCACCCCCATTAGGTAAACCAGGTCCCACTCCAGCCCTTTAGCGCGGTGCATGGTGGTCAAAGTTATGACGCCGGGCCGCGGCTCAAACACATCCTCTTCGTCGTCCAGCACTTTGACCCGGCCGCGAGCAATCTGCTCCAATTCGCGCGCCAACTCGGGCAGCCGCCAGTCTATATTTTGGTCGGCGGCGCGGCGCAAATACGAAGCCAGTTTTTGCGCCCGCGCCAAATCTACATCCTGCAAAATATCCTGTGCCACCGTCATCAACAATTGGTCCACCGGCAGCGCTTTGGCGCGCAACCAGCGCCGCAGATAAGCGGCCACCTCCCCTATTTCCTCCATATCTTCGGGTGCTACGTCTACCGATGAGGGCAGTGCGTCCTCGGGTTTGCGGTCGGGCGTGGGAAATAGCAATATCTCGGGCCTGTAACAACTGCGCAGCAGCGTTGCCACTTTTTCGGGGTCACCGGCCGCCCCGTCGCCCATGAGCAACAATTGGCGCAACGCCCAATAGGCCCCCTCCAGGTAATTGCGCCGCAGCGGGTCTGCCAAAAAGAGCGCGATACTGCTCAGCGCTTTGGTGACCTGGCGCTCGGGCCGACTGCTCTGCAGCATTTCGTCAAAAGGCGCCTTGAGGGCGCGCAAATGTTCAGCCATCTCGTAGCCCATGCGGTTGGTGGGCACCAAAATACTGGCCGTGCGGTCGCCGTTTTTATCGGCGAATTGCACCGCCCGCCGGGCGATGTCGCGAAATTCGTCGTTGCGGTTGTTGTACTCGCGAAAAATTGCGCTGCTCTGCGCATCCTGCGGATTCTGCTGCGGATCCCCCTCTTCGGTCTCTTGGATAAATTGCAACCTGAAAGCGCGCTGCCGCACTTCGGCCAGCGGATGGCTGTCGCACACCCACTCCACCAGGCGGTTGGCCAGATCTATAATGCGAGCCGCGCAGCGGCCCGAAATGCCCATCTCCACCGTCTCGACGTCCTGGCGCTCCAAAAAGCGGCGCAAATAGCGCGGATCGGCCGCTGTAAAGGTGCTCATGATAGACTGGTTGGGATCGCCCACCCGAATCCAATGCCCGCCCTCCCCAGACAAAAGCCCCAACAGTTCTTCCTGCAGCGGCACGCTGTCCTGTGCTTCGTCTTCCAACACCACCGACCAGCGTCGCCGCAGGCGTTCGCGCAGGTCGGAGTGATGCTCCAGCAGGTCGACGGCCTGCCACACTAAGTCGTTAAAATCCAAACCGCCAATGGTCTGCACTTGCTGCTGGTAGAGCTGGTATATCTGCGCCCCGATGCGCAAAAACTGGTCGCTGGTGTCGTCACTTTCGGCCGCTAATTCGAGCAATTGCTCGGCCGTCACCCGCATGTTTTTGGCGGTGCGAATCACCGCTTGAGAAATGTTCTGGGCGATGCGCCGCCAATCGCGCTCCCAGCGCTCGTCAAAATAGTCGGCCGGCGCCAAACGCCCCCAAACACGGGTGTTTTGGGCGTTCCATATGCGCACCGCTTTGTCGAGCAAATTATTGCTGGTGCGCTCGTCCAAAACGGCAAAATCGCTGGCGGTGCCAACCAGCCCCGTGTTGCCCTGAATGATGCCGTACGACAGACTGTGCAAGGTGCGCACGTCGTATCCCACCTGCAAGAGATCCATGGACTCCAATTCCTGGCGAATGCGCGCTTTGACGTTGTCCACTGCCGCGTTCTGGTAGGTCACTACCAACACCTGCCCCCTCTGCGGCACGCCGCGGGCGATGAGGCGGGCCGCCAGCGACGCAATGGTGGTAGTTTTGCCGCTGCCCGGCACCGCAGACACTCCCATCTTGCCCTGTTGGTAGGCGAGTATCTCGCGCTGGCCGGCGCGGGGCCGAAAGGTGTTCACGCCCCCTCCTGCAATACCTGTTGCGCCGCCTGCAAAAGCGGGCTATCCTGAATTTCGCCGGAGACTTCGAGTTCGCTGGCGCACAGGTAAATACCTTCGCGGCAGCGCTGGCACAAGCCGTTGACCAGGCGAAAGAGATTCTCGTTGCGCAACCGGTAGTCGATGGCGTCGGTCCACAACGCCCCGCTCTCCCATCGCCGCCCCAAAACATAGGGGTTGGTCAGCGGTTGGTGCGGCGGGTCCCACCAGTTGAGCGAGCCGATGTCGAGCCAAAACTGAAAACGCGCCACGTGATTGCTCAGCAGATACGTGTAAATGGGCGCCACCAGCGTTATGGAATCGGGCGCCGCCTCCACGTCGAGATCGGTTAAATACTGCGCCGCCACCACTCCGTCCATAATCATTTCGACGTAGCGCTGCCCCACCGCCTTGCCCTCCAACCCCATGGTCGGCGCCACTTTGCGAAACCAGGTGGCCGAGGCAATGAGCTTGCTGTACACCGCCGCATCCTCCGGGCTCAGGTCGGGCCCGGAGAGGAACTCGCCAAAGAGCCGGCGCAGGAAAAAGTCAAACGCTACTTCCTCGCCCTCGGCGTAGGTCTTCAGCCAATTTAACAGCGCGTCGTAGCGCTCGAGTGCCACAAATCCAATGCGCTCGTGATCGGCCGCCCCCAAACCGTCACGGGGTCTCATAACGCCCTCCGCCGGCCTGTACAACTGGCGCACGGCCAGTTGGGCACGCACCGGGTCTATGGGCGCCAGCGCCAAAGAAAGCGCTTCGGCCACGTCGTAGGCAGACAAGCGCACCCCCCAGTGCGGGTGTGCCAGCGCTCCCAAAGTGAGGCAAGCGCGCACCACGACTTCTTCGCGCAGGCTCTCGTTGCGCCGCACTACCGTAAAGGGGATGTCGGCTTCCCTAAAGGTCTCGGCCAACATAAAGCGCAGCACGCCGTCGGCGTGGGGCGCAATCACGGCAATTTCGCCCGGGGCCACGCCCCCTTCAACCAGGTTTAAAATCTCGCGGGCGACTTTATCTATCATTTGCGAGCGGTAGCGCGTTTGGATCAACCCCCTTACCGCCCGGCACACTTCGCCGCGGTGCTCCGCCCCACTTTCAACACCCAATTTGAGCGCCAACCGCGCGGCAAAGGTATTAATGTGGGCGCCGGCCACCCCCGGTGCGCGCGAGCGGATCACCTCCTGACACAGCTGGCCCAATTCCTCGGCGCCTTTGCCATCGACACCCAAATTAACCCGGTATCCGGCACCGCGATCGCAGGTGAGCAGGGCCGAGTCGCACAGGGGCAAGAAGCGCCGCACTAAATCCTGGGCCACAGGCACGCTCTCCTCGAGATTATCTACCAGAACGTGGCGAAAGCGCTCAGTGAAATACCACCAGAACTCCTCCTTTTCCACCAGATAGCGGTGAAACACCTCTACGGTTAGCGACACGTCTAATAAACCGCGCTGCAAACAGTGGCCGCGAAACAATTCAATGCACTGCTGTGCCTGGTCATAGTAGCGCAAGCGCGCCTCTTCACCGTTCCAGGCACCGCGTAGCCGCGGACCGACCTCGGAGATGGGGTAGCCGTTGAGCGCCGCTTTATTGAGGTTGTCGAGCAATTGCGACAGCACCCGCTGCGGGCGCAGGGCCAACCCCTCAAAATAGCCCTGCTCCAGCAGGGGCGCGACCAATTGCCCCATGAGGTATTGTCCCGTTTCGTAGGTGAGAAAAGCCGGGGGTTGTTGCGGCGTGGCAAAACCCGCGTCTTTGGCCACCAGTGGCCAAAACAGGCGCACCAGGCGGGTGGCCAAGCCATAGTAGGTGTGCAGGTCTACCGCACCCAGCGCCCCCATGGGATCCTGGGCCAGCGCCTTATCGTAGCGCATAACCCCGGATCGGTCGGGCAACAGGACCAGCACGGAATACCCCGACACCCCCCTCTGCAATAAGTTGTTGAGGCGGTCGATCAGGGCTTGGGTTTTGCCCGTCCCCACCGGACCCTCCAGAAAGCAGGTGTAATTGCCGCTAACCAGTCCCTGTACCATGGAGGAAAAGTCATTGCTCATTTTACTTCTCAGCCAAAAACAAAAGCGGATAGAGTGAAGCCCCTACCTTCTCTATCCGCTTTGCCCTTCGCCAATTGACGATTGAAATCAATTTTTATGGTTGGTGAAAACTTTGCGCACGGCCGCCGCGTCGGCCGCTTCTACCAACTGCTGTCGCACTTCTTCGTGTTGCAATAGGCGCGACAGCGCTGCCAGTATTTCCATGTGCTTTTTTTGGTGTTTCTTGGGGGTGGCGAGCAGGGCGACAATGTGCACCGGCTGCCCGTCGATGGAATTGAAATCGAGTCCCTCGCGCGAGATACCCACCGCCAAAACAGGGCGATTGATGGATTCTTCGTGGGCGTGGGGGACGGCCACGCCTTTGCCAATACCGGTGGTGATTTGCATCTCGCGCTTTATGAGATCGGCGAGAAATGCTTTGGGATCTTCAATGGCAGGTTCGTCCGCCAGCAAGTCGGCCATTTCGCGAATGGCGTCTAGGTTGCGCCGGGCGCGCAGCCCCACCAGTATATTTTTTTCTTGTAATATGCGATCCCATTTGTCCATACCCGTCTCCGTGGACCGATGGTCAAAAGTGTAACCATAGCCCCTAGCAAAGTCAAGGTCTCGCGCCCAATTCAACTGCCCTTTTGTGCAACTTTTTCGCTTCTTCCACCCGCCCCTGACGGCGCAAAATATGGGCCATGAGTTTGGGCAAGTCCGGATTCCAAGGATCTAGTTTTAAGGCGGCCCCAACATGCCTTTCTGCATCCTCTAATCTATTGTATCTATAAAACATAAGGCCCACATTAAAGCGCGTGCTGCGGGAGTCATAAGCGAGTTCGGCCGCCTTTTCAAATGCCCTACAAGCCGCTTCTTCAGCGTTTTTATAACGCCACTTCTCGCCTTCCATAAACCAGTAATTGGACTGAATTTTGCGCACCCATGGATCGCGATAAAAAGCTTTTAATTCGGCGTTGGCAAAGGGTATTTCACCGCGTCCTCCTTCCCCCACTTGCCCTTTGGGAAGCGCCCGATAAACCAACCCCGAGGGAACAAACTCGTAGCCTTTAACCGGCATATTGCGCGGAAAAAAATAAAAAACGGGACGTTTTCCCTGTAAGATGATCTCCGACTCCGCCCGCAACAGCCACCTAACTCGTTCTTGCCGCCCCAAACTGCGCTGCTGGCGGTTGAGCAAGTCCGTACCGAGCCCGTTGCGATTGTAGAGGGCCACGTCCGGACGCACTCCCTCAACGCGCCACAGATAATCCAATATAAACGACGCGTCATCGCCATCGGTAATCAACACTGCGTTGGGCGGCAATTGCGTCAAAATATCAACGCCGTACTGGTGCGCTATGAAATTCTGGCTGCGGTCGACGCGATGGTAGTTGTGCGCCAGTACCGCCACCGGCAACAATAAAACAGGCGCCAATGCCACCCCGCGCCCCCCCGGCAACCGCAGCAGACGAGTGGTTATATCGTTGAGACCGTATCCCAAAGCAATGGCCAATACAACAAAACTGAGCAGAAAAAAAACGCCCAAGCCGTTTTGATCCCGATGATAGTTAAACGCCATAGCTAAATTTGCCAGCAGCGCCCCCCCCGCAACCAGCGCCACTCCCCCATCCCTACGTCCCAACTGCCACCCCCCCCAAGCAATTAAGGGCAGTGCCACAAGATGAAATTCGTCAACTAATTGCGCCGCCCAGCGCTGCGCGTTGAGCAGGCCGGCCTCCCAGGGCATGGAAAAAAAAGACGTGCGGTACAGCGCCGCCGTGAGGTGCCCCCAAAACAATTCCGGCGTGTGCAGCGAACTCCAGTGAAAACCCGGACCGCGGCCGTTGCGCACGATCAAGTACAACACCAGGCTATAGCCCCCCAACGCCGCCATAAAACACTGCCCCAGCAAAACCGGGCGACGGTATAGTGCCGGCCATTTCCATAGAGCCAATAAAATTAAACCGGGCCACACCAGCACCTGGTTGAGGTGGGCGGTCAACCCCAGCCCCATAACAAAGCACGTCAACCATAAAACCCGCACGTCGCGGCGCTCCACCGCCCACACCCCCAAACCCATAGCCGCAACGGCGATCGCCATACTGAGCCCATACACCTCGGCAATGACCGATTGACTCCAGAAGGTGTGCGAAAAGGCAAAGACCAAAGCGCCGCTGCCAGCGACCTCATTGCGGCAGCCCCTAAAGCGCAGAAAGAGCGCCAGGCACGCTGCGGCAAGCGCGCCGGTGCAGGCAGTTGCCAAGTTGACCTTATATGCCACCGAAGCAAAGGGAAGCAGCGCCGAGAAGAGGCGGCCGATCAAACTGAAGAACGGATAACCCGTGGGGTGTGGCGTGCCCAGATAATGCACCGCCCCGATGAGTTCGCCCGAACCCTCCACATAGACCGACGGGCTGAGCGTGAACAGATAAATCGCCAGGGCGCAGAGCCAGGTTACAGGCGCTATCCAATAGCGGACGACGAGTTCGCGCATTTAACCTAATCCCAGTACCCAGAGAGCCCTGCTGCGCTCTAAAGCCTGATACCATATTTCTTTTTGACTCACAAGCGCATGGAGCATAACAATTAGAAAAACCTGCACACTCCACGCCTGTACCCCATTTATTACATGGGGCAGTGGGAGCACATTTCCCAACGCCCCGTCCCCCCATTTCCACAGCAGAAAAATCAGCGCAAAAAGCGCGGTGCAACTCAGCCACATACCCCACTTAAAACTCTCTGGCTGGTAGCGAAATACGACCTCGCTAGCCCCATCCTCAACTACCACGGCGCGAAACACGTGATTGGCCCGCAGTATGCGTTCTTCTTTGCCGTCTACAAAAACCCGCCAGCCCGGATAATACGTGTCGTTCAATACCAGTATACCGCCGCCACCCTGCCATTGAATTTCCACTTCCTCGGCTCCGTAGCGCACAATTTGAGCGCGCCCCTGACCCGCCACCCTACTCGATGGCTTCTCTTCCAGCACCACCTGGCGGCGCGGATCAAAACGGTCGCTCTTGAGGTAGCGCAAACGCTCTGCCCGCTGGCCTATGACCCTGTAATCGCCCACCACATAAGCCCTGGGTAAGGGGCGACTTTTTTTATAGACCTGTAGTTCCCCGCCGCTCAAATTTTGCCACCCCTGCCATTTAAATGGGCCGTAGTTTACGATGTATTCAACCCCGGCCACATCGGCAAAGCGGGGATACGCCGATACCACTTCCCACTGGCGCCGCACGTGCAGCGGACTCCAGCCCGGCAAGACGTTGGCCAGATCGTATACACTACCGCTGTACATGCGCAGTGTAGCGGGGTATTTCAGGTAAGACGTCTGGTCGTGCACCCAACCCGAGTGCCAATCGTAAGGCGAATTTTTCTCCGTTACCAAACTGAGAATGCGCGGTTTGGTGCCATTCAGCCGCTGTGAATCAGCCCGTATTGCCTCCGCTGTGGTTGGCCGCTCCAAGAGTGTCGACGGGGCAATCGTAGCGTTAAAGCGATGGCCAAAATGGTAGAGGTCGGCATACAGCGCCAGGGGCACCGCTACCATTAATATTAAACGCGTATTCCCCTCTCCTTTGCGGCTGATCACCCACCCCCCGAGTAAAAGCATAATTGCCAAACGCCACATCCCCTGTTCCAAGTCGGCCCGATAGCGCACGGCAACCTGCCCCCAAGTATCGAGCAATTCGGCGCCGGCTTGCAATACGGCGCGATTTTGCCACGCCATCACCGCCGCGCAGGCGGCCAATAACACACAGAGATACCACCAATTTTTATAAGTGCTCTTCTGCCGCTCGTTGAGTATTTGATTTAACCCCAAACCGCTAAGTATGGCGATGGCAAAAGCAAACCACAGCAAAAAACGGGTGGGAATACGAAACGATTTTAAGCCCGGGATGTAGTAAAACCATTCAAATACAGCGGTGTAGCGCCCCAACGCAAGTATCAATGAGCCGACGAGCAAAATACAGAAAAACCCCGTGTAACAATCGCGCCGCTCGCGCAGGGCAACAACAGATAATAACAACGGTAGAATGCCCGCGTATCCGCAGAGTTGAATATAAAAACCCGCTTCTCTACCCCAATATGAACCGGTGGACGAATTGCCAAAGAAATTGGGCAGCAAGAAAGTGATAAAACGCTCCGGCGGCAGCGACATGCTGGCGAATTGTTTTAAACTCATACCTTCACTGCGCGTCGAAACCTGCACCAACTCAGCCGTCGGCAGCAACTGCACCGCCGCCAAGCCGCCGCCCACAAGCGGCACGCCCACCAGCAAAAGCAGCCAGTAACGCCATCCCACTCCCTGTAACAAACCTCTATATATGCCGTATAACAATGCTGCCAATAAAGCGTAAACAGCCGCTTGCGGGTGGCCCGCTAAAAACTGTATTCCCACCAATGCACCGGCCATCCACAAGAACAGCGAGCGGTTGCGCGCCAGGGCCCACTCAATAGCTAAAAAGAGGAAAGGCAGCCAAGCCGCCGCCGCGATATAATTGGGCGACATGGCGCGAATGACCAGATAGCCGCCACAGGCGTACGACAAACCACTGGTAAGAGCAGCGGCCCGGCCACAGCCAATAGCGCGCACAAAGAAATAGGTACCCACCCCCGCCCACCACAAATGGACGACGACAGTGAAGTTGAGCGCGGCATAGGTGGGAAGCAAACGGGCAAATATATAATTGAGGGGATAGAGCACACCGGCTTGCCCTTCGGCAAAAAGTGGGAAACCCATATTTATATCGGCGCACCACAGCGGCAGAGATCCGGCTTTTATAGCCCGCGAGAAAAAGTCCCGGAACGGATAGTTTTGCACCATCATGTCCTGGACAAAAAAGACCCCCTGCAATATAACCGCCTGCCAAAACATAACCACCACGGCCGCGGCCAATATCCCCAGCATAGCCAGATCCAGCGCCCACTCGCGTTTATTCACGGATTTCCCTTCCTGCGCTCTGCCGCAAAAAATCGGCAACTAAACGCGCCGCCAGGGCGTGCCCCTGCGGGTTCCAATGGCTTTCGCGAAAGTACAATGGACTCTCCTGGGCCGCTTTGACAAAGGCCTCGGTCAGGTCCAGATAAGGGATGGCATAACGCTCGGCCTGACGTTTTAACTCCCTGTTGGGCCGGTGCAAATCAAATTCTCCCAGCAAACCGAATAAATCCCTTTTTGCCTGCCAATTCTCTTCTTCTACCTGCACAATGGCCGGCACGTAGACCAGCAGCAATTCGGCGCCCGCACGCTGCACCTGCAGTTGAAATAGCCGGAGCAGCCCCCCCGTTATCTCCCACGCCCGGGCCACTTTACTGTCGTGGCCCATGCCGTAGAGCGCCTCGTAAAACACCTGGCGTTGATCGGTGTTTAATTCCGCCGGCGCCAGCGCCTTATTGAGCAGGACGTAGAGATGCCAGTTTTCCCACATATATTTATCCAATCGCCGATCCCAGGGCTGTTTTTCCCAGGCGCCGGGGTCCCAAAAAGGCGCTTTTTTTACCGGCATGCCCGCCAACTCCAATTGACCCCTTGGCGTCCAGCGGAAATAGGGTTTATACCCCCGCTCCGCCCCAATGCCCTGCTGGCTCATATTATTGATCAGGTCGTTGACATAAAAGAAAACGATAACCTGGTTGGGCCGATATCGCTTTCCCAACTGTTGATAGAACAAAAACTCCTGATCTGTACCGTATCCCGCCACTCCAAAATTGATAACTTCAACTTCCTCCTGACTCCCTTGTTGCAACAACTCTTCGAGCCGTTTGGCAATTGAATCTTCCACCCTCACCCCCCATCCCTCTACAAAGGAATCGCCAAAAGCCAGTATACGCTGCGCTTTTTCCGGCTTTTCCCGCGCATAGTGACGGTCGCGCAAGCCGTCTTTATTGATGCGCATTTCCACTTGGTATTCGGGTCCCACCATCCAACCCGCCGACGCAGGCACGTGCTTCCATCCTAATCTCGCATCAAATTGCCACACCTTGGGACGCCGGTTTACCTGTGGATGTATCCAGGCCAGCAGTATTTCAGCCGCTAGCAAAGTGGCGCAAAAACTTACAATCCCCAAGGCGATCTTAGCGCTTCTCAAAACCACTCTTACGCAAAATAAAATGCTTCTAAATAAACCGAATTTAAACTAATTATCTTTGCCAATTGTAGTGAAACTACTCCCCCCCTCACACTCTGTCAACCATTTGCCGATCACACTATCTATGTCTATATTTTATCTTACTTTAACTTCATTTCACTGCAGCCGATCACAATTGTATAAAAGCGTCTTATGAAACGAATTCTCGTCACCGGCGGGGCAGGTTTTATCGGTTCCCACACCGTCGATCACTTACTGGAGAAAGGCTATGAAGTCCGCGTTATGGACAGCCTGCAAGAACGCGTCCATCCCCGCGGTTGGCCCGAGTACATGCCCAGCCAAGTGGAATGCATCCAGGGGGACGTGCGCCAGCGCGGCGATTGGGAAAAAGCCCTCGACGGCGTCCAGGGGGTCTTCCACCTGGCCGCCTACCAGGACTACATGCCCGATTTTAGCACCTTCTTCCACGTCAACACCGTCAGCACGGCCCTGCTCTTTGAAGTTATTGTCGAACGCCGTCTGCCCGTTGAAAAAATTGTTCTGGCCTCCTCACAGGCGGTTTACGGCGAGGGCAAGTACCACTGCCCAACACACGACACCGTCTATCCCTCGTTCCGCCCCGACGCCCAATTGGCCCGGGGCGATTGGGAAGTGCAATGCCCCCAATGCGGCACTCCCCTGCAACCTGTCCCCATCACCGAAGACCGGGTAAACCCGCACACCGCCTACGGCATTTCCAAATACACTCTGGAAATGGCCTCGCTCAATTTGGGCCGCAAACACGGCATCCCCACCGTCAATATGCGCTATTCCATCGTGCAGGGGCCGCGCAATTCCTTTTTCAACGCCTATTCCGGCATCTGCCGCATCTTTTCACTGCGCCTGCTCCACGACCAGGCGCCCATATGCTATGAAGACGGCTTGCAACTTAGAGATTACATTTATGTAGGAGACGTGGCGCGCGCCAATGTGCTGGCCATGGAGGAACCGCGCGCCAACGACCGCTCTTTCAACGTCGGCGGCCAGCAGGCCACCTCCGTGATCGACTACGCCCGCCTCGTAGCCCGCCTCTGCGATAAGGATATCGCACCGCAAATTTCAGGCGAGTACCGCTTTGGCGACACCCGCCATACCTTCTCATCCTGGGAAGCCCTTGGCGCCCTGGGCTGGCGTCCGGAGATCTCGCTGCAAACGACCATAGCCCAATACCTCGACTGGGTCCGCCAGCAACCCAATTTGCGGGATTTTTACGCCGACAGCGAAAAGAAAATGAAGGCGGTCAACGTCATCCGCAGTGCAGCCCCATGAAGGCCATGATCCTGGCCGCCGGCCGCGGCCAGCGCCTGTGCCCCCTCACCGACACCTGCCCCAAGCCAATGATCCCCATCGCCGGCAAACCCCTGCTCGAATACGTCGTGCGCCTGCTGGCGCGCCACGGTTTTGACCAATTGGCCATCAATCTGAGCCATCTGCCCCATATAATTCGCGACCACTTTGGCGACGGCCGCGCCTTTGGCGTCAAAATCACTTACTCATTCGAAGAGCAACTTTTGGGCACGGCCGGGGCGGTGCGCCGCCTGGCCGCCTTCTTCGACGAACCCTTTTTGGTCTACTACGGCGACAATTTATCCAACGCCGACCTGACGGACCTGTGGCGCGCCCACCACCGCCGCAACGCCCTGGCCAGCATGGGCCTGCTGTGGATGGACGACCCCACCAACCGCGGCATAGTTCGGGTTGACACAAAGGGACACATAGTGGGTTTTATTGAAAAACCCCAAGCCCACGAAGTTTTTGACGAATACCTGGTCAACGGCGGCACCTACGTGCTCGATCCGGCCATTATAGATCACATCCCCCCCCGCGCCCCCAGCGATTTCAGCCACGACGTCTTTCCCGCCCTCCTCGCCAAAGGCCAAACGCTCTATGGACACAAGCTCAAAGGCCAGTTACTTTCTACCGATACTCCCCAGCGCTATGCAGACACCCAAAAACAAATCGCGGCCGGCGCCTTTCGGCTTCCGTAAGGTTATTATAATTTGATCACCACCCGAGCCCCGCTGCGCATTCCACTGGGCGGCGGCGGCACCGATCTGGCATCTTACTACTCCGAGCACGGCGGTTTTGTTCTCAGCGCCGGCATCGACAAATACGTCTATATCCAGCTCAACACGCTCAAGGTGGAAGACTTTATCCGCGTCAAATACGCCCACACCGAACGCGTCGACCACCCCTCTGCCATCGAACACCCCTTGCTGCGCGAAGCGCTGCTCCACACCCGGTGTTTGCAAAGTTTGGAAATAAGCGCCATGGCCGACGTGCCCGGCCGCACCGGCATGGGGTCTTCGGGCAGCTTTACCGTGGCCCTGCTCGCCGCCCTCCACGCCCATAAGCGCGACCCCATCTCCCCCCAAAACCTGGCCGAAGAGGCCCACCATATAGAAGCCGTGCGCGCCGCCCAACCGGCCGGCAAACACGATCACTACCTTGGCGCTTTCGGGGGCATTACCTGCATAGATATCGCCCGCGACGGCAGCGTGCGGGTTTCACCCCTCGCCATTTCCAATCACACTTCCGAAGAATTGCGCAACAGCATGCTGCTATTCTTCACCGGCATTGAGCGTGAGAGTTTCGACATCCTTTCCCAACAACAACAGGACACTCTGCAGGGCAACCAACAGGTGGTGGACAGCTTGCACGAAGTCAAGCGCATAGGCTATGCCATTAAAGAAGCCCTGGAACGCGAAGACCTGGAAGGTTTTGGCCGCCTGCTCGACGAACACTGGCAAATGAAAAAGCGCCGCTCCCCTAAAATGTCCAACGACGCCATTGATCGCTGGTACTCTATGGGTGTGAAGAGCGGCGCGTTGGGGGGTAAAATACTGGGGGCCGGAGGCGGCGGTTTTCTCATGTTCTTCTGCCCCGCCGAATACCGCCAGCAATTGCGCCAATGCATGGCCGGCGAGGGACTGCGGGAGATAAATTTCCACTTTGATATGGAAGGCGTAAAAGTCCTGGTTAATTTATAAGCCCGATAGATACTTCATCATGCCTCTAGACCTGTCTCCTTTCACAGTTACCCCGCTGCGCGCCGGCCGCTTTCGCCTGGACGGCGGCGCCATGTTTGGCGTGGTGCCCAAGGCGTTGTGGCAAAAGCAAATGCCCGCCGATGCCGACAATTGCATTGCTATGGCCTGCAATTGCCTGCTGGTGCGCGCCCCCAACGCCCTGGTGCTAGTGGACACGGGCTACGGCGACCACCTCAACACCAAAGAGCGCCAAATATACGGCGTTGCAGACGAAACCACCGTAACCACCGCCCTGGAACAGGCAGGTTTTAGCCCCGACGATGTCAGCCACGTGATTCTCACCCATCTCCACTTCGACCACGCCACCGGCGCATTAAGCGGTAGCGGCGACGACTTACAGCCCACTTTTCCAAGGGCTCGTTATCTGATTCAGGAAGGCGAATGGCGCGACGCACTGGAGGGCCGCAGCACAATGAAAAGCACTTATCGCCCCGACGAATTGCTCATTCTCGAACGCAGCGGCCAATTGCAATTGATTCAAGGCGACACCGAAGTGTGCACCGGCCTTGCGACCTTTGTAACTGGCGGCCACACCCAGCACCACCAGGGCGTGCGCCTTAACGCCAACGACGCCACCCTGGTCTACCCCGGCGAACTGGTGCCCATGCGCACTCACTTACGGCCCTACTGGAACATGGCCTACGATATGTTCCCCTACCAAACTATAGAACGCAAGCGCGAATTTTTGGAACGGGCTTGCGCCCAGGAATGGGTTATTGCCTGGGATCACGATCCGGGCGCCCCATTTAGCAGCGTGCGCGGGGAAGGCGAAAACTACAGCGCCGTAAATTTGGAACTTTAAAAAGGACGGCGCTTTATTTGCCAAAGAATTGATTGCCTTCCACAGAGCATTTTCGTTTATTTTTGTTACATTTTGCCGAAAAGATATCAATATGCCTCTTGAAGTACTGGAACTGACCGACAAACACAAACAATTGCTCGACAAATTGTGCGAACTAATTCCCGATCTCGACCCGGATAGGCCGCAGAGTTTGCAGCGCATTTTTGGTTTGGGCTTGATTGCGCTAACCATGCAATTGACCAATAAAGCGCGACAAAAGGATCAAAGTGAGTTAGTGGAAGAATTGGGACTTTTGGCCCGCGAAATGGTCGAAGCCGAAGAGTGGCAGTCCCCCATAGAGGAGTAATACCTAGGGGCCGCCTTTATTTTGGCTACAATTACAAATTGTAGCGGCGCCTAAAAAACTGTTTAAAAACCCAGTGCATAGCGCGCGGAAAGTAGCGGCGCAACACAATGACGGCATGGGCCGACGCGTCGGCAACGCAATGCCGTTTTTCTCGTTCTATAGCCCGCAGTGTACGCACCGCAACCTCTTCTGCCGACTTTGAAGGCAGCCCCCGCAGGCGCTCCAACGCCGTGCCGCTTACCTCGGCAAACTCGGTCCTCACCATCCCCGGCTCCACCAGCGTTATTTTTATACCCGCTTTGCGGTACTCGTGCTCCAAGTTTTCGGCCAGCCCCGTAACCGCAAACTTTGTCGATCCGTAGACGGCGTGGTGCGGCGACGGCATCTCGGCCGAGACGCTGGAGATAAAGGCGATATGCCCTCTGCCCCTCTGCAACATGCCTGGCAAAAAAGCCCTGGTGCAATAGACCACCCCCATCAAATTCGTCTGTACCACCGCTTCCAATTGCTCAATATCGACCTGCTCAAACGGGCCAAAGGCTCCGCGTCCGGCGTTGTTTACCAAAACGTCCACTGCCCCCCACTTGCTCTCAACAAATTTCCTTACCCCTTCCACCTGGTCTTTGACTCCCACGTCGCACCCCACAATCAAGGGCTCGGGCAACCCCTCCGCTATTATCAGCCGCCGCAGTTCCTGCAAGCGCTCCTGCCGCCGTGCGCAAAGCACCACTCGGGCTCGGCGCCGAGCACACAAAAGGGCCAGATAACGGCCTATGCCGCTGCTGGCGCCGGTGATTAAAACGACTTTATTTTCTAACTTCAGCACGGAAGATCCATCGCCTTACCCCGCCACCAACTCCCAGGCCCCCTCTTTATTTTTTTCTACCCGCCGCTTTTGCCCGCGCCGCATGACGGGCACCATTTCGCCGCTTTCGGGATCTTTCTTGGCCATTACAAATTTACCCTCTCCATCCGGGTCGGGCATAATTTTATAAGGCACCAGTCGTTCGTTGCCAGCAATGCGAATGGCGATGCGGCCAATCTGCACCCCCTTTTTTTCCTCTTCTTCGCTGAGGTCGACGTCGCCTTCTCCGTCTTCGCTTGCGGCCTGTTCCTTGCGCTCCGCCACAATCTTCTGCTCCACGGCGTCGATGATGTCGGCGCCGCGCTGATCAATTTCGGAGCGCTCTTCTTCGGTCAGATCGGGATAGAGGCTGCGCAGTCGCGTTTTGAGAAATTCCTCGGCTTTGCGCCGCGCTTCTTCCAGGTCTTCCGTATCGCGATAGAAATCTTCGATGATCAACTGGATTTTTAGCAGGCGGATTTCTTTGCGAATGGGCGTGGCTTTGATCAGGCGATTGATCAGGCCGATGACCGAGAGCATGTCCACGGCGATGCGCGCGCGCATTTTCTTGTCGGACGAATTGAGCCGATCGGACATTTCATTGCGCGTTGCATTGCGCAGATCGTCGATAAAAGGCTCTTCGACGAGGATGTTTTCCATGCGGTCTTGCCCCCGCTTAATTACATAGCTGTAGGGCGGCAAGCGCGCCGCCATCATGCGCACTTCGGCGTCCTGGCGATCCATCATACTAATCAATTGTTTCAGCGCCCCCATGTCCTCCAACAGTGCGTCGATCACTTCGATCAGATCTTCCCGCACCATCGAGTCGGCGTTTACCGGCCCTTTGTGGTGAATGAGGAAGCGCAAGCCGTTGTCGTTTTGCGGGTCAATGCGCTTGAGCGCCTCAAAGACCTGGAGGTAGGCCACGGCGTAGTCGACCGTGTCTTTTATTTTCTTATCCAATTCGTAGCGCGTGGTGCCGTCCATGATTCTATTGCGGACTTTACTGGCCTTGTCGTTGTCGACCTTGCCGCTTTTAACGGCCTGGTCCACCTGTTCTAGTTTGCGCAGGCGCTCGGCGTCTTCCTCGGTGAGTTTGCCCTGTTCCACGTAGGCATCGAGATTTTTTACCACCAGAGAGATTTGTTCTTTGAGCAATTGCCCTCTGAGATTTTTCTCCTGCTCGGTGCGTTCCTCAATTTCATCTTCGCTGGGCTCGGGCGCCGGTTCGAGCATGTATACCTTTGGGCCAGCCGGTGGAGCTGCAGCAATTTCCCCTCCTTGGGCGTCGGCAGCGCCGCCCATCACCTGCGCCAGGCGCTCGGCGGCGCGCTTTTTTTGCGGGTCTTCCTTGCCGGCGATTTCGTAGGTTATGGTTTGCAAGCAACGGCGGACGTTGATCTGAGCCGGGTTGATCTGCAATTGGCTTATGAGGCTGCGTACCGCCTTCTGTTTGACAAAATCGCGGATGGCGTTTTGCCCCTGGACTTTGAGTTCGGTTATGCCCCAATTGGCTTTGCGCACCTGGGCGAGAAAAGACTTGGTTATCCAGTTTTCTAGACCGGGTATGACAAAAATCTCGGGATTTTCGGAATTTACCTCTTTGGCCACTGCTTGCAGGCGCTGCTTTACGTCGTTGGGAGGAAAAACTTTAGTGAGGGCGTGATAGCCCTCTTCAAGAGCTTTTTGGAAGTGCGCTTCGGTAATTAGCGTATCGCCGGCATTGATGCGACCGGCCAACAGGCTCAACAATTGATCGCGCAAGCCGGCGGGCAATAACGCATCATCTGCAGCCGGGCTTGCTTCTTGTTTGGCCTGTTCTTCGGACATGAATTATTCCCTGTGGAATGGGTAGTTTAGCAGCGCGTTAATTTATATTTTTCTTTAATCAATACTGTGGACACTTTTTCGATTTTGAGCGAATTTTTGTAAGGTTGGAATTCGTAAGTGATTATTTATCAACAAGTTACAAATTTCAATACCTATTTACCTAAGCCATTATTTATCAATGACTTACAAAAAGTGTTCACAGTATTGATTGATATAATAAGCAATAGATAGACCTCTTCCAAGTAATTGAAAAAGCCCCTGCGATCGCCTCGCCGATCGCAGGGTGATCTACTTAACAATACAGTGGACATTTTTTGACAAAAAAGTGCCGTTTTCTCAGGTTGGTATCT
>CAXGRO010000017.1:0-23355 GCA_964012055.1 uncultured bacterium | reverse complement strand
ATGGCTGTTGGGCACGACGCAGAAGCTGGGGGTGTTCTCGTTGACGTCGGTCAGGTATTGAATGCTGCACACATAGGCGCACTCAAAGTCGTTGGGGTTGTTGGGGTCTTTGGCGCGCACTACGGTGCGGTCGCGGTGGAAACGCATGGTGTCGTTTTTGGCGAACTGGTCGGGGGAGTGGCGGAAGTCGAATTGGGCAAAGCGAATATCGGGGGCCATGATGGCGTCGACGACGGGGAAGACGGCGCGCGGGCGCACGTAGGGGTCGAGTTCGGGGTAGTTGATGAGCAATTGGGCGTGGGAGTAGACCTCCTTTTGGCCGATGTGCCATTCTTCGGGAATTTCGTCCTGGGAGCGGTCGATGAAAGCGTTGAGGTAGTTTAGCTCTTCGGCGTTGAGGGTGTCGGAGAGGACGACGTAGTTGTTGTTACGGAAGAAGTCGAGTATTTCGCTTAGCTGGTCCGGGGAGAAGATGGGATGGTCGGGCATATAATCCTTCCTGTAGTGTTTTAATTTATATCAACATGCTCATAGTACTGCAGGTGCCGTCCGCGGGCAAGAGTTCCCGGTGTCTTTAGCCGGCGCTGTCGATGTGGTGGATGGTGGCCGCCTGCATGGCGTCCCAGTCGATGTCTAGGCCCAGGCCCGGTTTGGTGGGGGCGTAGACGTGGCCGTCGGGCTGGGTGCGGATCACGTCGTGCATGCCGTACTCGTAGGAGGGGTAGGGCACGGCTTGCTCGTAGTAGGTGCAGTTGTTGAAGGCCAGCATGAGGTGGAGGTTGGCGGCGGCGATGAGGGTGTAGCCCCAGGCCATGACTTCGCATTTCATGCCGGCCGCATCCACTGCGGCCATCCACTTGCGACCGGGGGTGAAGCCGCCGCAGACGGTGAGGTCGGTGCGGGCGGCGCCCCAGGTTTTGCTGCGCAGTGCCTCGACAAAGGCGGGCAAGTCCTGAATCCAATTGCCCGAGGGGATGACGGGGATGCGCATCTTTTCGGTGAGCTCGCGGTAGCCGTCGAGGTCAAAGTCGAGCAGGGGCGCTTCAAACCAGGTGAAGTTGAGGTCTTGCAATTCTTCGGCGACGCGCAGGGCGGCGGCGCGGTCGTAGTTGTTTTCGGCGTCGTGCATGAAGGTGATGTCCGGGTCGGGGAAGTGCTGGCGCGCGGCGCGGGCCAGTTCCAGGTCTTTGTCGGGCAGGCACCAGGCGTGGAATTTGACGGCGCGAAAACCCTGTTCGAGCATTTCTTCGATATAGCTCAGGTAGGCGGGGACATCCTTTAGCAGGGGAGTGCTGGCGTAGGATTGGATGCGGTCGCGGGCGCCGCCCAACAGCTGGTAGACGGGTATTTGGGCCACTTTGCCCAGCAGGTCCCACAGGGCGATGTCGACGGCGGCCAGGGCGCCCGGGGTTTGCGGGAAGACGCGCGACCACAGGCTGGGCCACAGCGTTTCGCGCTTGAGGGGGTCCTGGCCCACGAGGATGGGGATGAGGTGGCGGATGGATTCGGCGGTGTAGCGCTCAAAGTCGTAGGAGGTGTAATTGGCCACCGCGCCCACGCCTTCTACACCTTCATCGGTGTAGAGGCGCACGATGGTGTTGGTCATGTACTGCTCGGGCAGGTCGTGGGACCAGGTGTAGCGCTCGATGGGCGGGCCCACGGAGCGCACTTCGACGCGTTCAATTTTCATGCTGACTTTTCCACTTGGTTAAAGTAAAACGATGGGAAGCGGCCCTTTTATTCGTTCACCCCGACGGGCGGCGGCACGTCTGCGTCGAGCGGGAAAGTGGGGCGGGCGCAGTGCTGGAAGGGCAGCGATTTGAGGTTGGCGCTGGTGGCGCCGGGCACGTCCACCGGCACGATGGCGGCGGCGATGGACTCGTAGTGGGCGCGAAAGCCGTTGGGCGATTTGCACACCACCACGTCGAAGTCTTGGGGGTTGAGGCCGTGGCATTCAAACACGCGGCGGCCCATAATGTTGACCGGGCGCGAGGTGATGAGGACGGTGGCATTGCCGGCGACCAGCACGGCGGTTTGGCCGGCGCGCGCCTGGGTGGCGTCTTCGTAGAGGAAATCGCCGTCGGCCAGGGCCTTGACGTAGACTTCGGTTTCCACCGGAGTGTGGCGCTCGGTGTCGAGGGTGGCGCCCAGCGGGGTGGTGAAGGTGGCGCCGACGCCGGCGGCAAAGGCGCGGGCCACGGCCGGGGCGTCGACCAGGGGCAAAAGCGCTTTGCCGGGATAGTCGCTGGCCAGAAGCCCTTTGAGAATGCCGTTGCCGTCGCCCGGGGCGCCCGAGGAGGTGGCGTCGGCGGCGTCGGAGAATACGGTGAGGCCGTCGGTGGCGGCGGCGATGGCAATGGCTTCTTCGACGCTTTTGAGCGGGGCGATGAGGCGCTGGCGGTTGTGCCACATGAAGCGCGCCAATTCCTCGGCCTCCTGCTGGGCGCGCTGGGGGTCGCCGTCGGTGTAGACCAGGGTGTTGGAGCGCAGGTCGGGCACGTCGGTAAAGGGATTGCCGATGAGCACGCTGGCGGCCAGGCCGCCTTCAGAAGCTTCGATGGCCTGGCAGGTGCGGATGGCTTCGCCAAAAAGGCCGGTGGCGGTAATGAGCTCGTCGCCGCGCACCAGCATGGGCAGTTTGATGCGGGCTTTGGCAGGTTTGGCGCCGTCTAAAAGGCGCAGCAGGTTGCGGGCGGCGCGGGCGCCGGTGTCGTATTGGTCGATGTGGGGATAGGTGTGGAAGGCGTTGATGACGTCGGCGTTTTCCACCAGGCGGTCGGTGAGGATGCCGTGCAGGTCGAGAGAAATGACGATGGGTTTATCTCCCAAGAGCTGGCGCACCCGGGCCAAAACGCGGCCTTCGGGGTCTACTTCGTCGGCGCCGGCCATAGCGCCGTGGAAGACGATGTAGGCGCCGTCGGCGTCGGCGTGGGGGCGCACGGCGTCTACCAGTTCGTCGATGAGGCGGTCGAGGTCGGGGGTGGCGACGGGCCCGCCGGAGGTGATGGAGCAGGCGGCGTAGGTGGGGATGACTTGGGCCTGGTTGGCGAAGGTGTCAAAGGCGGCGGCGAATTCGGTGTCGGTATTGGAGAGGTCGCGGGTGAGTTGGTCGCCGCGTTGGATTATGAAGTCGTCGTAGTGGGTGGGGGTGGGGTTGAAGCTGGAGGTTTCTTGTTTGAAGCCGGCGAGGAGGACGCGTTTCATTGGGGGCCTTTCCTGGGGGGACGGTCAGGTAGGGGGTGATCCCTCGCTCATGGCGCTCAATTCTTAGAATTGGCGGCCTTCGGCTCTCGCCCGGCTTCCTGCCGGGCTCCGATTTCAAAGGCCCTGCCCGCTGTCCTGCGGACAGGGCCTTTGAAATCCGCTCTGGGACCACCTCCTACCTGACCTCCGCTCGCGTGAAAATGTCTGCGTTAGAGGGTGACGGGGTGATTTGGTTATGTAAAGCGCACCTACAGGGGAGAGAATATAGGGATTTCTGGGAGGGCTTGCAGGGGAGGGGTAGGGGGGGTATTTTACGCTATTGGAATTTAGTGAAAAGGGGGGACTTATGGAGGCCGTCGGGCTGCGGTTTATAGAAGGTGGGACTGACTAGTATGGCGACTATTCCGGGATATGTGTACGACGAGAAAGGGGGAGGGGTGGAGGGGGTTTGTGTGTCCAATGGGCGGGAGGTGGTGCGGACGGATGAGGCGGGGCGGTACGAGTTGCCGCGCTTTGATGAAGTGCCGTATGTGTGGGTTACGGTGCCGGCGGGGTATGCGCCGATGGGGCATTTTTATCGACGGCCGACGGTGGCGGCGGTGGATTTTATGTTGCGGGGGTATGGGGAGAGTGCGGGGGAGGTGTTTTCGTTTGTGCAAATAAGTGATATGCATATTTCTACGGAGCAGCGGTCGTTGCCGGAGGACTTTAGGGGGGATCTGCGGCGGGTGTTGGAAGAGGTGGGGGGGGAGGCGCAGTTTGTCGTGGTTACGGGGGATCTGACGGGGGGAGGGAAGGCGGAGGAGTATGCGGCTTATCTGGAAGTGCTGGAGGGTTGTGAGTTGCCGTTTTTTCACGTGGCGGGCAATCACGACGACGATGCGGAGGTGGCGGGGGCACACTTTGCCGAGCATCTGGGGCCGCTCTATTACAGCTTTGATTGGGGACCGGTGCACTTTGCGGTGTACGACGGGGAGGCGTACATGCGGCGGGGGAGGGAACGGGTGGGGAATTTTGAATATGTGGCGTCGGTTGAGGACGAGTGGTTGAGGGCGGATCTGGCGGCGCAGCCGGAGGGGCGGCCGGTGGTGGTGCTCAACCACTTTCCCTGGGGCAGTGAGTTTTACGGGCAGTGGGGAGAGTTTCCAATCATCGCCACCTTGTCGGGGCACTGGCATTCAACGCGGCTCTTTGTCGACGGGGAGACGGCGCACTACAATGCGCCGAGTTTTAGTTTTGGGGGCATCGATCAGAGCCCGCGCGCCTACCGGCTATTTACTTATGAAGGAGGGCGCTTGCGGGTGGAGACGCGGACATTGGCGGCGGCCGGGGTTTTTGCGGGAATTACTTTTCGGCCGTCCGAGGACAATGTGGCAGGACAGGTGGAACGGCGAGGGGATTTGCGGCCGCAGGCGGATGCGGAGTGGGCGTTGTTCCAGGGCAATATTGGGCGGACGGGGGCGGGGACGCAGGGGCCGCAGCCACCGTTGGAATTGAGCTGGAAGGCGGGGACGGGAGGGAGTGTACACATGGCGTCGCCGCTGGTGGCGGAGGGCAAGGTTTTTCAGGCGGTTAAAAACGAGGATCGGGTCGCAGGCAATGGCCTGGTGGCGCTGGAGGCGGAGAGCGGGGAATTGTGTTGGGCTGCGGCCACGGGTGCGGCGCTCAAGCGCGCCCCGGCGTACGGCGGCGGGTTGCTCTTTGCCGTGACCATGACCGGGCAAGTGGTGGCCCTCAACGCCGGCGACGGGGAAGAGGAGTGGACCTACCAATTGGGGGACCCGTCGCGGCGCTGGGTTTACAGTAGCCCACTGGCCTGGGGCGGGCGGGTGTACACGGGAGTGAGTTCGCATTTTGTGGCGCTGGATCAGGAGAGCGGCGAGGTGGCCTGGCAGCGCGACGATTTGGGGTCCGACGATTGGATTAGCTCGTACCCTTCGCCGGCGGCGCTGGGGCGTTATCTGGTGATGGCCTTTTACACCCAGCCGACCAATCTGGCGGTGCTGGAGGCCAGCACGGGCAAGACGGTGTGGTGCAAGGAAGAGGGTAAGTCGCACCACATGTACGCGACGCCGGTGGTGGACGCCGAGGGGAGCATATATACGGTTAGCGGCAGTGCCGTACGAGCGTTTGTTTTGGAAACGGGGGCCTTGCGCTGGGAAGTGCCAGTGGCGCTAAACCGCAGCCAGGCATCCCCGGCGCTGGCCGGGGGGCGGCTCTTTGTGCCTACTGCCAGCGGTGCGTTGCACGCCTTGGACGTGGGCAGCGGCCGCGAGGTCTGGCGTTGGGACGTGGGCGAAGAAGGCGCCTTGTTTACGCCCTATGTGCGCAGCGGGCCTGCCACTTTGACCACGCCGGTGGTGGCCGGCGGTTATTTGTATATTGGCGCGGCCAACGGCGGCCTCTACGTGCTGGAGGCGGGCAGTGGCCAATGCGTTTGGCAGCAAAACCTGGGCGTACCGCTGGCCGCCGGGCCAGCGCTGTCGGGCAATGGTTTGTGGGTGGGCGGCTGCGACGGCTGCGTTTACGCCTTTGTCCATAACGATCAAGTGGAGCAATAGATGCAGACTTTGGAAAACAAGAAAGAATTTTACAGCGACAACGGCCCCGGAATCCATCCGCAGATTATGGCGGCCCTGCAGGCGGCCAATGTGGGGCACGCGCGGCCCTACGGCGCCGATCCCTACACGGCCAGCGCCATGGCTCGCTTCAAGGAGCATTTTGGCGAATCGGCCGAGGTCTTTTTTGCTTTTAACGGCACGGCGGCCAACGTCTTGAGCATTGCCGGTTTGACGCGGGCGCACAACTCGGTGGTGTGCGCCGTGTCGTCCCACATCTACCGCGGCGAGTGCGGCGCGGCGGAGCGCTTTACCGGGTGCAGCATGGTGCCGGTGCCCTCGGTGAAGGGCAAGATTGAGTTAGAGGGGCTGGACAAACTCATCCCGCCGCGCGAGGAGTCGCACGTGTCGCAGGCCAAGGTGCTCTCCATCACCCAGCCGACCGAATTGGGCACGGTGTACAGCCTGGACGAAATTGCGGCGCTGGCCGATTTTGCCCACCAGCGCCAGCTGCTGCTGCACATAGACGGGGCGCGCTTGCCCAATGCGGCGGCCAGCTTGGGCGTGGGGTTTAAGGAGATGACCACCGACGTGGGGGTGGACGTGGTTTCTTTTGGCGGCACCAAAAACGGATTGATGCTGGGCGACGCCGTGGTGTTCTGCCGCGCCGGGCTGACCGACGGCATGGCCCACATCCACAAGCAAGGGTTACAGCAGGCGTCCAAGATGCGCTTTTTAGCGGTGCAATTTGAGGCGCTGCTGCACAACGATTTGTGGCGCCAGATCGCCCAGCACGAAAACGCCATGGCGCGCCTGCTGGGAGAAAAGGTTGCAGAGATTCCGCAGGTGCGCCTGTCGCACCCGGTGGAGGCCAACGCGGTGTTTGCCTTTATGCCCGCGGATCGCATCGCGGCGCTGCAGGAGGATTATTACTTTCCGGTGTGGGACGCCGAAACCGGCGAGGTGCGGTGGATGGCGGGGTTTGATACCCAAGAAGACGACGTGCTGGACTTCGTCGAATGTATTAAACGCGCGGTCAGTTGAGCGCCTTTATATCCAAGGAGCTTTATTAGATGATTATAGATACGCACACGCATTTTTACGACCCCCACCGGCCCCAGGGCGCGCCCTGGCCGGGGCCCGACAACGAATTGCTCTACCGCACGGTATTGCCCGAGCACTGGCGCGCCCTGGCGGCGCCGCACGGGGTGACCGGCACGGTGGTGGTGGAGGCCAGCGCCTGGCTGGAGGACAATCAGTGGATTTTAGACCTGGCGGCCGACGACACCAGCATTGTCGGCCTGGTGGGTCACATCGATCCCTGCACCCCGGAGTTCGGCGATAATCTGGCGCGCTTTGCCGGCCACGAGCTGTTTTGCGGCATCCGCGTGGGCGGGGGGTACTTTGAGGACATCGACCAGGACGGCTTTGCCGCCGACATGGAGAAGTTGGCCGCTCACGACCTGGAGTTGGACGTGTTGGGCGCCTACGCCATTTTGCCCGGGGTGAGCCAATTGGCGCAGCGCTTGCCCTCTCTGCGCATCGTCATCAATCACATCGGCAGCCTGAGTCTGGACGGTGGCGCCCCCGACCCGCTGTGGGTCGACAATATACGCCAGGCCGCCGCCTGCCCGCAGGTCTACTGCAAAGTGTCGGGGCTGGTGGAGTCGAGCGTACACAAGCCGGCGCCGGCGGACGTGGGCTTTTACACGCCTATGCTCGACGTGCTGTGGGACGCCTTTGGCCCCGATCGGCTGGTCTACGGCAGCAATTGGCCGGTGTCGGACATGGGGGGCGACTACGCCCAGGTGTTTGGCATTGTCGACGAGTATTTTTCCGCCAAGGGCGAAGAAGCGCGGGAAAAGTATTTTTGGAAAAACGCCAAAACGGCCTATAAGTGGGTCGACCGGGGCTGAAAAAGCACTTGCCTGGCGCGTTATGATATATTATACCTTCTGTGCAATTTTTTACTGCGTATATTCAAAGGCAAAGGGAGGGAATTGGATATGTTCACTAGAAGTAGAGGTATAAATAAGAGGCGGCGTCTGGTGTGGCCGGCGCTGCTTATTTTGGCCATGCCCGGCCTGGCCCGAGCCGACTCACTGAATTCTGGCGATACGGCCTGGATGCTAACGGCCACGGCCCTGGTACTGTTTATGACCATACCGGGCCTGTCGCTGTTCTACGGCGGGCTGGTGCGGGCCAAAAACGTACTCTCGGTATTAATGCAGTGCTTTGCGCTTACCGGGCTCATGAGCATTGTGTGGGTTGTGGTGGGGTACAGCCTGGCTTTTGACACCACCGGCATGCAGGCCAAGGTGCTCAATTTAAGCTCCTTTGTGGGCGGTTTCGACAAGGCTTTTCTGAGCGGCGTAGGCATCGACAGTCTCAACGGCACCATTCCCGAGACGGTGTTTATCACCTTCCAGATGACCTTTGCCATCATCACCCCGGCGCTTATCGCCGGGGCCTTTGCCGAGCGCATGAAGTTTTCGGCGATGATCGTCGCTATGCTGCTGTGGTCCATTTTGGTTTACGCGCCGGTGTGCCACATGGCCTGGAGCGGCGACGGTTCCTTTTTTGGCGACATGGGCGTGCTCGACTTTGCCGGCGGCACGGTGGTGCATATCAACGCCGGCATTGCGGCGCTGGTGGCGGCCATCTTGGTGGGCAAGCGCCAGGGCTATCCCGACACCTTGATTCCGCCGCATAGCATGACGCTCACGGTGGTGGGCGCCGCCATGTTGTGGGTGGGCTGGTTTGGCTTTAACGCCGGCAGCGCTCTGGCGGCGGACGGCGCCGCCGGCATGGCCATGCTGGTGACCCAGGTGTGCACTGCTTCGGCGGCGTTGACCTGGATGTTTATCGAATGGATCAAGCAGGGCAAACCCAGCGTGTTGGGCATTGTCACCGGCGCCGTGGGCGGCTTGGTGGCCATCACGCCGGCCTCGGGCAGCGTGGGGCCGATGGGCGCTATTGCTATTGGCGTTATTGCGGGCATCGCCTGTTTTTGGGGGGCGACTAGCCTCAAACACAAATTGGGCTACGACGACTCGCTGGACGCCTTTGGGGTGCATGGCATCGGCGGTATTGTGGGGGCGCTGCTGACCGGCATTTTTGCTGACGCCAGTTTGGGCGGCATGGGGTTGGCGGACGGGGTGAGCATTGGCGCGCAGTTCTGGAGCCAATTGGTCAGCGTGCTTTTTACCATCGTCTACAGCGGCGTGCTGTCTTTTATTATCTTTAAGATAGTGGACGCAGTAATTGGGTTGCGCGTAGACGAGGACGACGAATTAACGGGTTTGGATCTCACACAGCACAACGAACAAGGGTACAACATGGCGTAGGGCGCAATGCCCAGAGGCCAAAAAGGAGAAGAAATATGAAGTTGCTCAAATGTATTGTTCGACCCAACGCCCTCGATAAAGTAAAGGAAGCGCTCGCCGGTCTTGGCGTTATGGGTATGACGGTGAGCGAGGTAAAGGGTTTTGGGCGCCAGAAGGGGCACAAGGAGCTTTACCGCGGTGCCGAGTACAATATTGATTTTACTCCCAAGCTGGAGATCGAAGTGGTGGTGGGAGATGATCTGGCGTCGCAGGCACTGGATTCGGTGCGTGAGGCGGCGCAGTCGGGGAAGATTGGGGATGGGAAGATTTTTATGATCAATGTGGACGAGGTGATGCGGATTCGCACGGGGGAGACAGGGGATTCGGCTATATAGAGTGGGGTCTTGTTGAAGTGAGCGGCTGTATCTCGTTTGGGATACAGCCGTTTTTATATTTATCCGCCCAAGAGGAGCACATGCAATATTATGGATTCATTCTCAGATGATTTCTCCCCACTGCCGGTCCCGGGGGCGCGGCAGATAAATGTATTTTACGATCGCTTTTCGTACTCTGCATTTCCCCATGTAATACGACTGGAAGGTGACGAGTTGCTGCTCGCTTTCCGCCAGGCGCCCAGGGAGCCGGATCGCATCAGGCACACGCACCCGCGGTCGCTTATTACCGTAATCCATTCTTTTGATGGTGGCGAGACATGGCCGGACGATAGCGCGGTGCAGTTGGGGGCCGGCGGCGGGCAGGAGTTTGGTTTGATTTATCTGGGCGGGGGGAAGGTGGGCGGCGCGCTGGCGGCCCACGAGGTGGCGCCTATGGATGCCGGGCAGCGCGCCGGCTTTTCAAATATGTACCAGCACGAATATCCCTTTCGCAATGTCGGCGCCTTGTGGTGCTGGAGCGACAATTACGGCACCACCTGGCGCATAGACCGCACCACTATGGTTGGTGCTGGAGTGCAGTCGTGTGCGCCGCCGGTGCGGCTGGCGGACGGGGACTTGATGATTCCCGCCTACGGGGCTATTGGGCGCTCTAAAATGAGTTCGTCGATGCTGTATCGATCTTCCGATGGCGGCGCCAGTTGGTCCGAGATGGTGGTTATGGCCAGGGGGCGGCCGCAGACGCGCAGTTATTGCGAGCCGGTTGTTATGGAGCTGGAGCCCGGGCACCTGCTGGGCATGCTACGCGTTGAGGACGACGCCAAGGGGCCGTGGGATTTGTTCTGGCGCAACGAGTCTTTTGACAACGGCGAGACCTGGACTGCGCCCAAACCTACGCCGATTAGGTCCGGGGCCTGTCCCCGTCTTCTCAAGCTGAGGGACGGCCGTTTGCTGCTGACCTATGGCCGGCGTTCGGCCCCCCATGGCCTGTACGCCTCGATTAGTGTCGACCAGGGGACCACCTGGGGTACGAGCTGGCTGCTGCGGCTAACACCCGACGGCGACCAGGGGTATACGTCGTCTATCGAATTGGACGACGGGCGCATTTTTACCGCGAACTATGCGAAAAATGGCCGCGGTATCACGGGCATTACGGGGACATTTTGGCAGGTGCCCGAGTAAGCGATTCTTTGGCGCCTGGCGCCAAAGAGCTGAAGAGTATTTGTAAACATATAACTTGGACAGGGGAGTATGTCTTTTCCAGACCTTATTGACGACGGCATGTGTTTTGTTTGCGGTCCGCACAATGCACTGGGGTTGAAGTTGCGTTTTGAAGAGCGGGGGGACGAGGTGGTGACGGAGTTTACGCCGGGGGTGGAGTATCAGGGGTTTCAGGGGATTGTACACGGGGGGATCATTACTACGCTGATGGACGAGGTGATGGCGCACGTCTTGCTCAAGCGGGGAATACAGGGGCTTACGTATAAGTTGGAGGTGGAATTTAAGCAGATGGGGCAGGTTGGGGAGAAGTTGGTGATACGGGGGCGGCTGCTCAAGGAGCGGGGGCGGATTTTGCAGATGGAGGCGGAGGCTTGTACGGAAGCTGGAGAAGTTGTGGCAACAGCGCAGGGGAAGTGGGTGCGCTTTTCGGCGAGGAAAAAGCGGGAGGAAGAAGATGAAAAGGCTTGAATTGGCGGCACAGTATTACCAGCAATTTGACGCCGACCTGGAGCGCGATGTGCCGGGCGCGGGGTACGGGGGGTGGCAGCGGGGGCAGATTGAGATTGCGGCGGAGCACACTGCGGTGGCGGTGATGCACGCCTGGGATTGCGGCACGGCGGAGGAGTATCCGGGGTGGCATAGGGCGGTGGAGTATTTGCCGCGCGCCGTCGAAATTAGCCGGGAGATTTTTCCGGCCTTGCTGGGGGCGGTGCGGCAATCGCCCTTGCCGCTTTTTCACGTGGTGGGCGGCGGTGATTATTACAAGAGTTACCCCGGGTATGAGAAGGCGGTGGCGCTGGCCGGGCCAGCGTCGCCGGTGTTGGAAAAAGTGGAGAGCGACCCGGTGCTGGAGAAGTTGCAGGCGTTTCGCAACAAACGCGTTTTTGTCGGCGCGCACAATGAAGACGATGTGGGGCGCGGTTTTGCGCATCTGGATTTTTTGCCGGAGGCCAAGCCGCTGGGGGAAGAGGGAGTGGCGGAGGACAGCGAGCAGCTTTTTGGCCTGTGCAAGGAGGCCGAGGTTAACCACCTGATTTACGCGGGTTTTGCGATCAATTGGTGTTTGCTGCTGTCGCCCGGGGGCATGGCCGATATGAGCAAGCGCGGCGTTATGTGTTCGGCGTTGCGGCAGGCGGTGACGGCGGTGGAGAATCGCGAAACGGCGCGGCAGGAGCTGTGCAAGGAGGTTGCGCTGTGGCGCGTGGCGCTGGCATTTGGTTTTGTTTTCGATGTGGATGGCTTTGTCGAAGTTTTGAAAAAATAATAACTTAACATATTTATCAATTAAATCGGGAGGGCGCCAAACGCTCTGCCGATTTTTTTGTGTAAAAAAGAAAGCGTTTGACAAGGTCTGGTCATTGTGTCGCTGTATTAAATGACCTACAGTAGTGAATTAAAAGGAGGGATTATGAGCCGGGGATTTGAGCGCGAGCGCATAGAGCGGGTGGCACGTATGTACAAGCAAAACGAAGACGCGAGTCAGGCGCTGGGCATTACCCTGCGCAGTTTTAGCCGGTTGTGCCGCAAATACGGGATCGAGACGCCCTACCATCGCAAGCGGCGGCGGTTGTTGGAAGCCAAAACAAGGCATAGCGGCCAATAAGGGAGAGCGAGTCATTTTACACCTCAAGATCAACCCGGCGGATGGCGTGCCCATCTACCTGCAGATCATCGATCAGATCAAATACCACATTGCCACCGGGGCGCTGGCGGCCGACGACGAACATATGTATTTATATGCAGGCTCCCAAAGGGTTTGGGTGAATGAGATACAGGAGTCTGGGCTAACTGAGAGAGTCGAGGAATTCGCCTTCAGAAACAGAGAAGAATTCGGCGAGCCTGGCATGTTATCTGATCCCTCCGATTTTACCTCTCGCCTAAAAGTAGACGGCGACCACATCTATTTCCTCACGAACAAACATCTATTTATCTATCCGGGCGTTAAAAAAGCGGGATAATACGGAGCATATTCAAATCATAAAGAGGGGCCGGCTTGCCGTCCCCTCTTTTTTTGCGTTCTTTTGCACTGTCCGTGCCATAGCCACAGGTTGCAGAATTCATGCCCCTACCCGACCAATACGACGTCATATGGGATGCGCCCAGCGGCGATGCCTCCGGCTCCATGCCGTTGGGCAACGGCGAAGTGGGGATCAATGTTTGGGTAGAAGACGACCTGCTGTTCTACATCGGGCGGACAGACGCCTGGAGCGAAAACGCGCGCCTGCTCAAATTGGGTCGGGTGCGGGTCAAATTTTCGCCCAACCCCTTTGTCGATAGCAACAGTTTTGTGCAGCGCTTGCACCTGGGCAGCGGCGAGATCGAAGTGAGTGCCGGCGGCTGCCAGGTGCGCATTTGGGTGGACGCCTTTGAGCCGGTGGTGCGCCTCGAAGTGCAGTGCGAGCACCTAGTAGACGTGGAAGTAGACCTGGAGGTGTGGCGCGACCAGGAGTGGATCCTGGAAGGCGACGAACTCCACAGCGCCTACGGTTTGTGCCAGGCGCCCTTTCCGGTGGTGGTGGCGCCCGACGCAGTGGTGCCGGCCATGCAAGACCGCGTCGTCTGGTTTCACCGCAATCAGCGCTCGGTGTGGCCCCAGATCATGGAAATTCAGGGGCTGGGAGAATGGGCCGAGGAAGAGGAAGATCCGCTGATCTACCGCACCTTTGGGGGCCTGATTCGGGGCGAGGGGTTGGCCAGCGTCAGCGAGAAGACGCTACGCTCCAAAGCGCCGCTGCGCACCACCCACATCGCGATTTATACCCACACGGATCAAACGGCCAATGCCCTCGACTGGATCAAGGGCCTGGGGCAGGAAGTGGCGCGCATGGAGTTCCGCTCGGCGGGCGAGGCGCGGCAGGCGCACCAAACGTGGTGGCAGACGTTCTGGGAGCGCAGTTGGCTGCGGCTGGGGGGGGCGGCGGAGGCCGAAACTATAAGCCAGGCGTACGCGCTGCAGCGCTTTGTGGGGGCGTGTGCCGGCCGCGGCAGTTTTCCCATCAAATTCAACGGCTCGATTTTTACGGTGGAAGCAAGCCATGACGGCATGGACTTCGACGCCGATTTCCGCCGCTGGGGCGGCCCCTACTGGTTTCAGAACACGCGCTTGCTCTACTGGCCCATGCTGGCGGCCGGCGATTACGACTTGATGGAAGCGCTCTTCCACATGTACCGCGAGGCGCTGCCTTTGGCGCGGCAGCGCACCCAGATTTACTTTGGTCACGAGGGCGCCTTTTTTCCCGAGACCATGTACTTTTGGGGCGCCTACGCCACCGACAATTACGGTTGGGCGCGCCAGGGTAAGGCGGCGGCCGAGGTCGACAATACCTACATCCGTCACTACTGGCAGGCCGGGCTCGAATTGGTGGCGCTGATGCTCGACTACTACGACCACGTTGACGACGAAGACTTTGTCGGCGAGGTGCTATTGCCGGTGGCCGAGGCGGTGATCACCTTCTACGACGAACACTTTGCGCGCGACGACCAGGGCGTGGTGCAGTTGGCGCCGGCCCAGTCATTGGAGACCGACCAGAAGGTCGTCAACCCCCTGCCCGACATCGCCGGTTTGCACTGGGTGCTGGAGCGCTTGCTGGCGCTGTCGGACTTTCACGTCGGCGGAGCGCTGCGCCACCGTTGGGCGCACCTGGCCGGGGCGCTGCCGCCCCTGCCCGCGGGGGAGGTGGAGGGCGAGGTGGTGTTCTTGAGTGCGGCGGAGATTCTCGAAGAGGCAAAAAATACTGAAAACCCCGAGTTGTACGCCGTTTTCCCCTACCGCCATTTTGGCGTGGGGGACGACGATTTAGCAATGGCCCGGCGCACTTTTGCGCGGCGGCGTTTTAAAGGTTTTCACGGCTGGCGCCAAGACGACACCCAGGCCGCTTTTCTCGGGCTGGTGGAAGAGGCGCGCCGGGGCGTGGTGGAGCGCCTGACGGCGGTGCCCGAAAACAGTCGCTTTCCGGTGTTCTGGGGGCCCAACTTCGATTGGATACCGGACCAGACGCACGGGGGCAACGGCATGATGGCGCTGCAGAGCATGCTCTTGCAAACGGACGGCGAGCGCATATTGCTCTTTCCGGCCTGGCCGGCGGCGTGGGACGTGGAATTTAAATTGCACGCGCCGGGCAATACCACCATTGAGGTGGTGTACAGCGGCGGCCAAGTGCAGGAGTTGCGCGTCTCGCCGCCCGAACGCGAGGATGATTTGATTATGTGTGGGCCGGGAGGGTGAAATGGAGATAACGACCATCAGGGGAGAGCCTGTCGGGTTGTTGGGATTGGCCGGCAATCCGGAAATGGAGCAAAACTGTGTGCCGTTGGCGCGGGAGGCGGGGGTGGATTATTTCTTTTTTTATAACAATTCTTTTGCGGCCATGATAGAAGGGGTGGCAGGGGTGCTGCAAAAAAATCGAGAAGATGTGTGCGTGGCCACCGGCAGCGAGACGAGAGCGCAGCGGACATTGCGGCGCTATCTGGAGCAGGTGCAGAAAAAATTGGACGTGGAGGTGGTGGACGTGTTCTTTGCCGAATACGTGGCGCCGGGTGAAGACATGGATGAGGTGATGGAGGCGCTCGACGAATTGCAGCGCTGGAAAGAGGAAGGGGTGATCCGCTATGTGGGGGCCACGGTGCACAGTCGGGCGCTGGCGCTGGAATTGATCGAGTGCGGGCGGGTGGAAGTGCTGATGCACCGCTACAATATGGCCCACAGGGGCGCCGAGGAGAAAGTGCTGCCGGCGGCGCTGGCCGCCGCTATGCCCGTGGTGGCGTTTACCTGCACGCGCTGGGGGTCGTTGCTGGCGGGGCATGGCCAGTGGCAGGGGTCTGTGCCCAAGGCCGGAGATTGTTACCGCTACGCGCTGGACCATAAAGCGGTGCAGTTGGCGCTGACGGCGCCGCAGAACGCGGCAGAATTGCGGGAGAACTTAGCTATTCTCAACAATTTGGACCTGGCCGAAGGCGAAAGGGAAACCTGGGAGGAATACGGCGCTTTAGTTTATGGCGACGGTCGCGATGCCTTTGAAAATGAATGGCCATAAGATTATTTATATAAAACACTTAGGTGTAAATAGTAAGATGCGAAAAGGCGGCGTGTCGCGGCGGCCATGGCAGGGGCTGGAAGTGGTTGGCACTTTTATTTATCTTCTCTAATGTTAAAAAAGCGCGCCAATCCATTCGAGCGAGAAAGTGGATCGCATGACGGTGGCCAGAGCGGATGTTGCAGTAGGGCACTTAGACGATGCGGCTTCTGTCGAGGAAGTACTTGCCGCACTGCGCCAATTGCACGACGAGCGCTACGAATTTGCCATTGAGCGCTGGGACGGCGAAAGGCGCATAGAAGCCATGCCCGGCACGGTAGTACACCTGTTTGTGGTGACGGCAGAAAACGCCCACATTCGGCTCTACCCCGGGGAACAGGTGCGCGGCCCTTCGGCTGAGGGCCCCTACCGGCGCGCCGGCGAAATGGGCGAGTTGATGGAGGGGCACAGCGAGGAATTGTGGCCCGGCGACGTCGTTTGCGTAGACGCCACCACTGCCGACCGCACCCTGTTGAGCGGCGGTGGCGTCTATCTTAAAGTGGTGGCCGAGGCTACGGCCTACCCGTTTCCGCGCCTGGCGCTGCTGCGCAATTTGCCCGACCAACCCGGCGGCTGCGCCGCCTACGAGGGCGCTTTTAGGCGCCAGGTTTTGCCGCCGCAGGAAGTGCCGGCCGAGGCGGCCAACCAGCGCGGCAACAACCGGGTAAATCAGCACACCCTAGACATGCGCCCCGACCGCCAGCCACTGCCGGCGCCGCACTGCCACGGCCAGGTGGCGGTGGTCGACGGGGTATGGGTTAACCATTCCGAGACCGCAATTGTTTTGCCGCGGTCCGCTTATAATTTGCCGCCGGTGGACGACGCGCAACACGGGGAGGTGACGCTCTACCCGCAGGCGGCAGACAATCTCGCGGATAGCTTTAGCGAAGCCGTGCAGCCGGGGTCCATTGTGGTGACGCCGGCCACGGCGGCGGGGGCGGTGGGGCATTGTTTTACCAACGCCTTTGCCATGCTGGTGGCCGTCCCGGGGTTTGTGGCACCCTATCAGCAGCTAACGTGAAGCGCTGTTGCGCACCATTTAAAAACGAGGTGGTAAAATGACCGAGCCGATCCGCCACAATTGTGGCCTCACCGTCGCTCACACTCTGCACGACGCCTTTCGTTTTATCCGCTCGCTCCAGCACCGCGGCCGCGAAGGCGCCGGCATTGCCGCGGTGGGCGACGGCCGCATCGACGTGATCAAGTGGCAGGGTGGGGTAAGCAAGTTCGACGTTACCGACCTGCACAAAATTTTTCCCAGCCCCAAGTATCACACCTATATGGCGCATGTGCGCTACGCCACGCGCGGCCGCAAAGACCGCATTTTAGAAGACGCCCACCCGCACGTCATTGGCGGCCACATCGAGTCGCGCGACGACCACATTCTCATTTGGGACTGCGACATGGCGGCGGTGCACAACGGCCAGGTGGACCCGGCCTATTATCAGGAAGTGGCCACAAGGCAGTTGCGCTCCGAGTGCGACACCGAGGCGCTCCTGTACGTCTACCGCCGCCTGGGCGAGTACAATTTTCTGCGCGAGATTCCCGGTGCCTACACCATGGCGGTGGCCGACAAGCGCCGCCGCGACGTCATTGTGATGCGCGACCGCACCGGCATCAAACCCGGCGTGCTGGGCTGGAAGGACGGCAAATACGGGGTGGCCTCCGAAGACATCGCCTTTCGCAAGAACGGCGGCGATTTTATCGAAGATTTGGAGCCCGGCGCCGCCTACTATCTGACGCCGGAAGGCGATTACACCAAGGAGCAATTGATTGAGCCCAGCCTGGCGCACTGCTATTTCCAGTGGAATTATTTTGCCGACGTCGATTCCATCATCAACGGCGTCAGCGTGCGTCGCATTCGCGAGGGGCTGGGCGTGGCCCTGGCCGAGGAGTTTTATCCCGAAGACGTCGACCTGGTGACTTATTTGCCGCGCTGTCCCGAAGTGGCGGCGCGCGCCTACGCCAAAACCGCGCAACTGCCCTTTGAGCCGGTGTTTTACAAAATGCGCGGCGAGCGCTCTTTTCAGGGCACCAACGCGGCCGAGCGCGAGAAGTCGATCGGCGACAATTTGCACCTATTGCCCGGCATGCGGGAGCGCCTGGAGGACAAGACGGTGATTTTGCTCGACGACAGCATTGTGCGCGGCAATAATTCGCGGCGCGCCCGCCAGCTGCTCTACGAGAAGGCGCGGGTGAAGAAGGCCTATCTGGTGAGTTATACGCCGCCCATTGGCGTCGTTGGCGACGACGGGGTGCCGCGCGGCTGCATGTTTGGGGTGGATATGCCGCCCAACCCTCTCGAGGGCGATGAGTTTATCGCGCGCGGCCGCAGCTTTGATGAGATCAGCCAGGCCATGGACATGCCGGTGGTTTATCTGTCGATGGAAGGCATGCTGCGCGCTTTTGAGCGCTCCGGCGTAGGCGGCGAGCACTTGTGCACCTATTGCATTGGCGGCCAGCACCCCTTTGCCGATTTTATTCCGGTGGAGCAATTGAAGGGGACCACAGCCCAGTTAAAATTGCTGGGCGGGGAAGAATAAGCGGTGAATGCGCCTCCCACCGACGGCAAGCGGGTGTTGCCCGAGCCGCTGCGCCAGCTGGTGTCCTCCATTTTTAAAGCCGTGCCGGTGCCCGCCGAACACGCCGATCTCTTTGCCCGTTTGATTGTAGACACGGATTTGCGTGGCGTGGTGAGCCACGGGGTGATGCAGGTGGATCGCTACGTGCGCGGTTTTCAGGAGGGGCGGGTCAATCCCAATCCGCAGGTGCGGGTGCTCAACGAGGGGCCGGTGACGGCGGCGCTGAGCGGCGACGGCGGTTTAGGGATTGCGGTGGCCAACCAGGCCATGGGCATGGCTATTGCCAAGGCTAAAGAGTTGGGGGTGGGTATCGTCACCACGGTTTATCACGAGCACATCGGCAGCGCCGGCAAATACGTGCGCATGGCGTTGCAAGAAAAGTTGGTGGGCGTGGGGCTGTCGGGGCGCAATGCGTCGCCTCAGTACGATCACAAGCAAACGCCGCGCGGCTCGGTGCAGGGTTGTCCGCCCATGTGTGTGGGGGCGCCGGCGGGGCCGGAGCGGCCGGACTTTTTGTTGGACATGGGCACGTTGTTGACCGACGGGGTGGAATTTGCGCAGGCGCCGGCGACTTTTTTAAAGTCCATCGGGCTGGCGCACGTGAGCAATATTCTCAGCGGCACGCTGGGCGGTCAGATGTTGCCCGAGTTTGATCGGCGTTATGTCAAATACACCAGCTCCAATCAGTCGGGGTTTTTTATGGCGCTCGATATTGCGCGCTTTACGCCGGTGCAGGCGTTTACCGACGACATGGATTATTTGATGGACGAGGTGGCGCAGATGCAGCCCTTTCCCGGTTACGACGACGCCAACTTGCCGGGCGGTATGGAGTGGAAAAACGAGCGGCAGTACGCCGCAGAGGGCATTCCCATCGCCAAAGAGGCCCTGGATAGTTTGGAAACATTGGCCGGCGAGTACCGCCTGTCCGTCCCCTGGTAACTATGCCGCGCATTTCCTTTGAAAAGATGTTTGAAGAGTTTCACCGGGTGTTGCTCAAGGCGGGGTTTGCGCCCGAGCGCGCCGAGTTGTGCGCCCGCATTTTTGCCGAGAACATGCGCGACGGGGTGTACTCGCACGGGTTGCTGCGCTTTCCCGGCTTTGTGGCAAATGCCCGCAGCGGCAAAAATTTTGATATGCACGCGCAAATCGAGCAGGTGGGCAGTTTTGGGGTGCTGGAGCAGTGGGACGGGCATTTGGGGCCGGGCATGGTCAACGCCACAGCCTGCATGGAACGGGCGCTGGAACTGGCGCGGCAGCACGGCATGGGCTGCGTGGCACTGAAGAACAACAACCACTGGATGCGCGCCGGCACCTATGCGCTGCAGGCGGCGGCGGCCGGTTTTATCGGCATGTGCTGGACCAATACGATTAAGCTGATGCCGCCGTGGGGCTCGGGCGAAAAGCGTTTGGGTAACAATCCGCTGGCGGTGGGGGTGCCCAGGGCGGGCGGGCACGTTTTGCTCGACATGGCGATGACGCAGTATTCCGGCGGCAAGACGATGATTTACAGCCGCAATAAAGAGCAGTTTCCGCTGCCGGGTGGCTACGACAACGAGGGGGAATTGTCCTGCGATCCGGACGCGGTGCAGGAGTCGGGGCGGCCGCTGCCCATTGGCTATTGGAAGGGGTCGGGGCTGGCGTTTGTGCTGGATATGGTGGCGGCTTTGCTGGCCGGGGGGCGATCGACGGCGCAGTTGTCCAGGCAGGGGGACGAGTACGGGGTGTCGCAGATTTTTATTGCCATCGATGTGAAGGGCGTGGCCGGCGAGCAGGGGGTGCAGGAGACGGTGGAGGACATTGTGGGGTATTTGCACGAGGCGGCGCCGCTGGAGGAGGGGGGCGCGGTGACCTATCCCGGGGAGGGCATGCTCAAGACGCGGCGCGAGAATCTGGAGCAGGGCATTCCGGTGGATGCGGAGATGTGGCAGGGTTTGTTGGATATGTAGGTAGGTGGGCGGCGGGCGCGGTTGAATCTTGCACCAAGCTCAATGGTCTGGCAATTCAGGTTGGCTATAATCCGTTTAAAAAGTTACCAGGGGCTGAGTTGGCCCGGTTTTGGAGGGGCGGTTGCGTCGTGGGCGGCGCGCGTGCGGCTCACTCTATTGGCCAACACTTTGATGGTCATTCCGAGGATTTTGACGTAAAGCAAGGGCTTGCTGCTAATCAGGCCGCGCAAGGATTCGCGCGATAGCGAGAGAGCGTTAGAGGGCTCGGACAGCCTGAAAACCGACAAAGCGTGGGCTGCCCGACAGATACGCCATTTCGCCAAAGGAGGCCCCCGGCTGTACCTCGCCTATGAGTCTGGCTTCTGAGTCTACGACGTGCAGCATGCCGCTTAGCAGCGCCAGCATATCCTCCCCTGGATCGCCCGGGCACCAGACGATCTCACCCGCTTCAAAGGATTTTTGCTGGCACATTTGCAAGAGAACCAGCGCTTCTTCGTTACTGAGATCGCGGAAAATCTCGAGTGCTTCTTCTACCCAGTATTCTTGGTTTACTGGGGTCTCTCCGTCTCGTTCGATACTTGGGACAAATAACACCACCAGAACGGCTTTATGACTGACCTGTAAATTCGAAACTTCTACGCAGACCTCACTTTACGATATATATAGATCGCAATAGGTATTTGCGCAAGTCTATTTCACTAAATAGAAGGGTTGGGCATTTGTTCAGCGCAACAGTGATAATTTACGCGTTTCCACCTGGTCTCCGACCTGTAGCCGATACAGATACACGCCGCTGGCCAGAGCGCTGCCACGGGTATCGCGGCCGTCCCAGTGGAGGGTGTAAGTCGCCGGCCTGGCGTTTGCCTTGGGCCAGGGTGGCGACTTTCTGACCCGTTAGATTGTAGATAGATAGGTCTATATCGCCGTTTTGGGGCAAGGCAAAGCGGATGGCGGTGCCGCTATTGAAGGGATTGGGGAAGTTCTGCGCCAGGATGAAAGAAGACGGACGTACAGCACTGCGTTCTTCCACTATCGCCGTGGCAATGGCGGGAGGAGGAGTCAATACCGGCTTCACATCGTCCAGGAAAAACGTGCCGCTCAGCGATCCGCTGAAATGGATGGATTCGATCACACCCATAAACTTCCAGGCGTCTGCAACCATAGTTAGCGGTATCTCCACCACCTGCCAGTCGCGCTGTTCTAGATCCACCAGGCCTTCCGTCACCAGGTCTACAGAATTGGCAACGTCATTTACACCGATATTGAATTTTTTGAGGAGGCCCGTTTGGCTGTCGCCCGGGTGAAAGGCAAAGTGCAGTGTGGTGTAGGCCAGTGTATCGAAGGGGGTATCGGCCAGCAGGTTTAATTGCCATAGTTGAGTGAGCGTTTCGGGTTTGACCTGGATGGCGCCGGCGGTCGTGCCCCGATAGACGACATCGGTTTGGGCCAGATCGGTTTGTTCTACGCCGCCCAGCGTTTCAATGTGCCAGCCTGGATTCAGTTGTTCAGTCAGAACGGCCAGGTCTTCGCTGGGGAATACGAGTAGGTCTTTGGACAGCTGTATCCAGCGCAACCCCAGGGACGTTTCTTGTTCAATGAGAATGGATAGGGCGTTCATGCCGGTGGGGGCATCCAGGAGGAACGCGGTATCGAGCTGGTAGGTGCCGTCCTCCCGGTTGACGAGTGGTATCTCAGCACCGCCCAAGGGGCTCAGGTCTGCTACCACCTGTGTGATGCGGGCGGCGGGTTCAAAAGAGCGCCGGTCGCACCACGGCTTGTACAGTGAGAAGTTGGCCGTTTACCACGGTATCGGGCAGGGTGTGTTGCCAGGAGGAAGGATGGACCGGGTGGTATTCCTGGCGGCCTTCAAAGACGCGAATTTTCTGGTCGGCGGTGATGTCGGTGAGCACGTCGACCTGGCCGGAGGGCCAGTGAATTTCCAATTGATCGACCGTCTGGCGTTGGCCCAGGCCAAAGTGGGCGACCATTTCGGACTGTTGATATCCGAGCCCACCGTATATTTCGCGCATCTGGTGCAGCTCGCCGGAGGTGGCCCAGATGCGGGCGCCGATGCCGCTGGTGTTGCTCTGGATGCCCACCAGTTCAACTCTGAGCCAGTGGTTGCCGTTGGCGGCGTTGTTGCGATACAGGCGCCCCCTATTTGGCCGGTCGGTCGCCCAGCCGAAAGAGGGGCCGGTGCCAAAGAGCACGTCGAGAAAACCATCGAGGTTGTAGTCGCCCATACTAACTAAGGATCCGACCTCGCCCATACCCGACTGCGCGGTGCGATCGACAAAGGTGCCGTCGCCGTTGTTGAGAAAGAGAAAATGGGGATCGGCGGTAACCAGGTCGAAGTCGCCGTCGTTGTCGATGTCGCCCAATTCGACGCCGGCCAGGTTGAATCCGAATAAGGGGGGCAGGCCAATGCCTTCGGTGACGTCGATGAGTTGACCGTCTCCCAGGTTGAGTAACATGAGGGAGCGCTGTACCACACCCGATCCGCCGCCGGCCGCCTGGAAGAGGTCTAGATTACCGTCGTTGTCGATGTCGCCTGCGGCCAGGCCATGGGCCTCGCCTGCGTCGGCGATTTCGCTGGTGGTGGCGTCGATAAATTGACCCTGCCCATTGTTTAAGAAGAGCCGGTTGGGATCACGCCACACGCCCACATAGAGGTCGGGCCAGCCGTCGTTATTAAAATCGCCGGCCACCAGGCCGCCGTTGGTGCTCTTACCGCCCCCGCTTCGGAATGGCAGATCTTGAGCGGGACCTAAGAATTGGCCCAGCTAGGGTGTGAGTATTTTGGTTTGTATAAACTCTTCCGGGCTGAGATAGCCCAGTCGACTATGGGGCCTGTCGGTGTTGTAATGCTGCCGCCAATCCTCAATGAGGACGCGGGCTTCGCGTAGATTCAACAGCCATTCTCGATTGAGACATTCGTCTCGAAATCGACTATGGAAACTTTCGATATAGCCGTTTTGCCAAGGACTGCCTGGATCGATGTAGCTGGTTTTGATGTGGTGATCCTTCAGCCATTGCTGCACTTTGGTGGCGATA
>CAXGRO010000016.1:0-23527 GCA_964012055.1 uncultured bacterium | reverse complement strand
CACAATCGCCTGCTCTATATGAAGTTGGAGGACTTAGAAGAAATTCACACCCGCCTCGACGACCACATCGAACTGCAAAAGTTCAAACAGTCTCCTCTATATGTTGCCCTGGACGATGAGGAAGAGGAAGAAGACCTGGATTTTTCCGATATCGAGGCCAATTACAATACCCAACAAACCACCGGCCTGGGGCGCGACTACTACCTTACGGCGGAAGGCAACGGCGTCATTCTGCGCCTCTACCCGGCCGGCGTCATCACCGACGCCGATTACTCCGAAGCTTTGCTCGAAAGCATCGAAAAAACGCTAGTCGGTTTACAACCCAAGCGCTTCCACCCGAGCATCGAATACACCTTTAAAGGCAGCTTTAAAAACAGCGCCACGCAATCCAAAATCGTCAAAGAAGACCTCAAATCTACGGCCCTCTACGGCGCCCTGGGGGTACTCGTTCTCATTTTGATATACTTCCGCCACCTCTTGGCGCCCGTTTTCGTGGCGGTGCCGCTGCTCATGAGCCTGGCGTGGACCTTTGGCCTGACCTATCTCGTCATCGGCAACCTCAACCAGATTACCGTTGGGCTCTTTGCCATACTTTTTGGCCTGGGCATCGATTTCGGCATCCACATCTTTGCGCGCTACCGCGAAGCCAGGCGCCGCGGCATGAATGTGGAGGCCGCGCTCAGCGAAACGGTGTGCCACACTGGCTCGGCGCTGACGACAACCGCCGTAACCACGGCCGTGGCGTTCTACTCCCTGCTGGCCACCGATTTCAAGGGTTTTTCGGAGTTTGGTTTCATCGTCGGTACCGGCATCCTCTTTTCGCTGGTGGCCATGCTCTGTATTTCCCCGGCGTTCATCACTGCCGCCGAACGCTTGGGCATAGTTCGTCTGCGCGAAGACAAGGTGCCGCCGCACCTGCTCAAACGCGGCCGCTACCCCATGCCCTATCTCACCCTCGCTCTGGGCTTGCTGGCGACGGCCTATTCATTCTACCACGCCGACAGCGTAAGAGAAAATTTCGAATACGATTTCCACAACCTCAAACCCAAGCTGCCGCCCACCAAAGGCAGCCTGCCTTCGTCGCTCAAAGAAGACCGCTCCCCGGCCATTATCCTGGCCGAAACGGCCGAAGAAGCCCATGAGATAGTTGCCACTGTAAAACAAATCAAACGCGACAAACTGGAGCGCGTCGATTCAACCACTATCCGCTCGGTCAAAAGCGTTTACTCGGCCCTGCCAGAGAAACAAAAAGAAAAAATTGAAGTCATCGGCGCCATAAAGACCCTTATCGAAGATTCGGAGAATCTTTTTGACGCAGACCAGAAGGCCCGCATCGACTCGCTGCGCCAGTACCTCGAGGTAAGCGCACTTACTCTGCGCGACCTGCCAAACGACGTGACCAACCCGTTTACCGGCAAGAACGGCGAAATCCTCAATTTCGTCGCCATCAACGCCTCGGTCCAATTGCGCGACGGCCGCAACGCCATGGCTTTTGCCCGCGAAATCGGCACGGTAAAAACGCCTTCGGGCAAACAATATCATTCGTCCAGCGCCCACATAATCTTTGCCGAAATGCTGGAAATCATGTTGGCCGACGGCGTTTTGGCCATCGGTCTGACCCTGTCGGTCGTCGTCATTGTCCTGCTCATCGACCTGCGCAATTTCATCGACACCTTGTTGGTGCTCACGCCCCTGCTCACCGCGCTCGTCTGGGTCACCGGCTTTATGTATGTCTTCAGCATTAAACTCAACCTCTACAATATGGTCGCCTTTCCCACCATTATCGGCATGGGCATCGACAACGGCGTCCACATCTTCCACCGCTACCGCGAAACCGGCAAAGGATCTATGCGCCTGGTGCTGCGCACCACGGGCATGGCCCTGGTGGCCACATCACTAACTACAATGGTCGGTTTTTCGGGCCTGGTGCCGGCCCACCACCCGGCGCTCTCGTCCATCGGTATTCTCTCGCTCATTGGCCTGGGCTGCTGTTTTGTCACTGCCGTCACCCTGCTGCCCGCCTTGCTCCAGATGCGCGAGAATCGCCGCGGCGATTCCTCCCAATAAAAAACCGGCCCGTATATACGGAGCCGGCAGCAAGTCTTGGCAGCGCGCCACAATTTCGTATAATCTTACATATCCAAGGCGGCAGCGCGTCTGCCGTCGTATTTATTTTTACCCCGCCCACGCGATTTTGGGCAAAAAAATGGAGCGAGAGACGGGACTCGAACCCGCGACGGCCACGTTGGCAACGTGGCGCTCTACCAACTGAGCTACTCTCGCTCGCAACCTAACAGAGGGAAAATATAAGAATGCGCCTGTATCCCGTCAAGAACTACACAAACCTCTTACCGCTCTGGCTTTTTGCACTCATTTGGGGCATCTCCGCTTGCGCCCCCGCCCCCGAATCGAGCCAACCGCTATCCCAACAAGAGCTGCGGGCGCGCTGGCACAACAACCAGGGCGTGGTGTACATGGACCAGCACAATTACACCCGCGGCCGCGAGGCATTTCAACTGTCCGTCCAATTGGACCCGAATTACGCTGACGCCCACACCAACCTGGGCATTTCGCACTACAGCCTGGGCCAATACGACAGCGCCGCCGTCGCCCTGCAAACGGCGCTGCAGCACGACCCAGAACACCTGCGCGCCCACTATGTCTTGGGGCTCATCTACAACGTCCAGGGACAGGAAAACGAGAAGGCGCTCAAATCCTTTCAGAAAGTATTGCAACGCGACACCGACGACCCCCTGGTGCACTACTACCTCGGCCAGATCCAGGCCAAACTGGGACGCGGCGAAGAAGCCCTGAGCGAGTTTCGCCACACCATCCGCCTGGACCCCTTCAACGTGTCGGGCCACTACGCCATGGCCAATTTATTACGCAAAATGGGCCAGCCCGAAGCGGCGCGCCAGACCCTGCTTGAATTCAACCGCCTCACCCAGGCCGGGTTCGAGGGCATAAGCCAATCGTACCAGGGCCAGGGCAAATACGCCGAAGCCGCGGCCGACATGGCCTACGCCGCCAACGCCGACGCCGAAGCGCAAACCCAACTGACCTTCACAGAGGCCCAAACGTCCCAGCCAGCCCAAAAAACGCACTTTGCCACCCTGGTCGACTTTGACCGCGACGGCGACCTCGACCTCTTTACCGGAGATGGGGAATTGCAACTGTGGGTCAGCCACCAAAATGCCTTTGCCATGGCGCAAACTATTGAACTGCCCGGCGCCGCCCACGCCCGCCACGCCCTCTTTGGCGATTGGGACAACGACGGCGACCCCGACTTGGTGCTCAGCGGCCCCCAAACCGTGCTGGCTGCCAACGACGGCGGCAACATCACGGCGACCGAGACCCTATCTATAGATGCCAGCGAAGCGATTTTTGCCGACGCCGACCACGACGGTGACCTAGACCTGCTCCTGCTCGGCGAATCGGGTGGCCACCTCTTGCGCAACGACGGTGCTGGCGCATTTGTCGACATAACCCAGCAATCCCAGCTCGCGGAGATTGCTGCGGGCCATCAGGCCGTCTTTAGCGACCTCGATAACGACCGCGACGTCGACTTCCTCGTCCGCGGCCAGGACAAACTCCAACTATTCACCAACAACCGCGACGGCACGTTCTCCGACATCGCCGCAGACCTGCAACTGGCCCAAACCGCTGCCGCGGGGATTGCAGTAGAGGATTTCGATCAGAACAGCTATATGGACATAGCCGTCGCTAGTGCCGACGGCGCGCTGGCGCTCTACGCCAATCAAAAAGGCTCTTTAACCTCGCGCAAGCTACCCGACTCCGCACCGTCGACACGCGGCCTACAAGCCGCCGATTTTGACAACGACGGCGACTTTGACCTCTTGACCTTTGGCGACCAGGGCATTCAGCTTTTCGCCCACTACAAGCGCGAATTCCAGCGCCAAAATCAGGATCTGGGCAAGGACATATCTCAAATTCTAATCGCCGATTTCAACGGCGACGGCAGCGAAGACATTTGGGCCGACGGCCACCTCTGGCACAATACCACTAGTGGCGGTAACCGCTGGATCGAAATCGTCGTCCAGGGACTGAACAGCAACCTCGAAGGCATTGGCACCAAAGTCGAGGTCAAAACCACCCAACACCAGCAAAAGCGCGAGGTGCGCGGCGGCAGCGCCGACCACCGCGTCCTGCGCTTTGGCCTGGCGCACCAAGACTCGGTCGAATTTATCCGCCTGCTCTGGCCCGGCGGCGTGCGCCAGAGCGAACTGGCCACCGCCGCCGGCCAGCGCCTGCAACTGACCGAACTCAACCGCAAGGGCACGTCTTGCCCCATCCTCTACGCCTGGGACGGCGAGCAATTTCGCTTTGTCACCGACATTCTCGGCGGCGGCATCATCGGTTACCTAATCGAGCCCGGACAATATTACACCCCCGACACCGACGAATACGTGCCCCTGGACGCGCTAGCGCCCAAAGACAGCAAATACGTACTGCAAATTGCCAACCAACTCGAAGAAATTATCTACTTAGATGTCGTCGAATTGGTCGCCGTCGACCACCCGGTGGGCACCACCGTCTACCCCAACGAACGCCTGCTCTCGGCCCCGCCCTACCCCGAGTTCCGCCTCTACCCGCTGGAAAATTTGCGCCCCTTGCGCGCCGTCACCGACCACCTCGGCGCCGACGTCTCGGCGCAATTGCGCGCCGTCGACGACGAGTGGTACGAGGACTTTGGCCACACCCGCATTCACGGCTACGCCCGCGACTACAGCCTCACCTTGGACCTGGGTGACCTCAGCACCACACCCCACCCGGTCTTGCTGGCCTACGGCTGGGTGGACTACGCCCATTCGAGCTCAAATTGGGCCGCCGCCCAGAACGACTTAAGCCTCTACCCTCCCAGGCTAGAAGTGGCCGATGGCCACGGCGGCTGGCGCCTGGTCACCGCCGATATGGGCTCTCCGGCCGGCCTGCCCAAACACATGCTCTTTGATTTGCAGGGCATTTTCCCAAGCCGCGACCACCGCCTGCGCATTACCACAAACACCCCCCTTTACTGGGACCAATTCCTGGTGGGCAACCGCGCCGCCCTTGACCCTCAATACAAACGCCTGGCAGTCCAATTTGCCGATCTGCACTGGCGCGGTTACCCCGCCCACACGGCCATCAAGGGCACCTTTGCCTTTCGCTATCACTACGATCAATTGCAAGACGAACAGGATTGGGGCACCCACAGCGGCGCTTTCACGCGCCTGGGCGAAGTGACGGAATTATTGCACGAGGTCGACGACCGCTATGTGATTATGTTCCACGGCGACGAACTCACCGTGGAATTTTCCGCCGCCGCGCTGCCGCCGCCGCCGCCCGGGCATCAACGCCGTTTTATGCTCTACGCCGACGGCTTTGGCAAAGACATGGACTACCACTCGGCCCACTCGCTCACGGTTGAACCCCTGCCCTTTCACGCCATGTCCTCCTATCCCTATCCCGCCGGAGAACACTATCCACAGAGCGAGGCTCACCTGGATTACCTGCTCAACTACAATACGCGCTGGATCAAGGGATTCTACGAATAGAGGAACGGGGTCAGCTGTCTTCTACGTCCATAGCACAGCGAAAGCCGATATAGTCTTGGTACGAAGACGGCATGTAGAAATTGCGCGCTGCGGCGCGAATGTCCATACGGTTGCCCTGGTATCCGCCCCCCCGCACCGCCCGCTGGCGCCCGGCCTCGGGCCCCTTGGGATCGTTTTCCGGACTCATTTTATAATACCTGGGTGAGTACCAATCGTTGACCCACTCGCCCACATTGCCGCACATGTCCCACACGCCAAACTCGCTCCTGCCGCTGGCGTATTTGTTCACCGCCGTGGTTTTGCCCTCGGCGTCTTCGTAATTGGCGTGGTCTGGCGAGCACGCTTTACCCCAGGGGTATTCGTGTCCCTGGTCGCCCCGCGCCGCCCGCTCCCACTCGGCTTCAGTGGGCAAACGCTTACCCGCCCACTCGGCATAGGCCCGAGCATCATCCCACGACACGCCCACAACCGGGTGGTGGGCTTTTTGAGCGTCGGGAAAGGTGCGATTGCGCCAATTAGCCGGTGCGCGGTGTCCGGCGCCATCGACAAAGTCTTTGTATTGTATATTGGTGACTTCGTACGGGTCGATGTAATACGCTTTCAAATGTACCGTGTGCTCGGGATGCTCCTCCTCCAGGCCCGCTTGGGCGCTGCCCATTTTAAACCTTCCGGCAGGTATAAGAATCATTTCTTGCTTGTTGACCCGCTGTTGCAATTCTACGCGCTCCTCGTCCAATTCGTCGATCTCCTGGCGCATGTCGTCGATGGTCTCTATAATTTCCTGGGCGTTTGTCTCGGATTCGGAAATGCGCGAATTAAATTCCTCTTTGCGGCTGGCGGCCTCCTGCATAGACGGCATCATGCGAACTAACTTCTTGCGGTAGTCGAAGAAGATCTGCACCCAGAGGATGGCACAAATAAGTATACCCACTGCATAAGCCCAATCTTGATCGGTCATAACCCTCTTGCCTTGACTTTTGGCCAGCGCAGAAAGATATTATGCTGCAAACCTTTCTCTCTGCAACCCCTGCCGTTCCAACATGCTAAAGCGAATTGCGCTCTACGCGTGTATCTGCCTCTTCCTCAACGCCTTGGGCCTGGTAGGCATCTATCACGCTTTTAACGACCGCCTGCCCGATCTGGACGAACTGGAAAGCTTTCAGCCCAAGCGCATTACCAAACTCTACTCGGCCGACGGCGAGCACCTGAAAGATTTCCTCGAAGAAAATCGCGAAATTTTAACCTACGCCGAAATCCCCCAATCTATGAAGGACGCCCTACTGGCCATTGAAGACCGGCGTTTCTTCTCGCATTGGGGCATGGACATCCGCCGCATTTTTGGCGCTTTTTTAAATAATATAAAATCTTTGGACCTCACCGCTCAAGGCGCCAGCACCCTCACCCAGCAATTGGCGCGCAACCAATTTGCCAAAGTGGGCTGGCAGCGGGGCAACGACACTTTGGACGAATTGATCGCTAGTTTCAGCCGCAAGATACGCGAGCAAATCACCGCAGTAAATATAGAACGAATCTACACCAAACAGGAAATCCTGACCCAGTACCTCAATACGGTATTTTTTGGCAACGGCCGCCACGGCCTCAAGGCCGCCGCGCGCTTCTACTTCGACAAGGAAGTGCGCGAATTGCAAACCGAGGAATGCGCTTTATTAGCCGGTCTACTCAAAGCCCCCACCACCTATAACCCCCTGCGCAATTACGTCCGTGCATTAAAGCGGCGCAACACGGTTTTACAGGCCATGGCCAGCGCCGGCAAAATTTCCCCCACCAAGGCCAAACGGCTGCAGCAAAAACCTATTGAAATTCGCCGCGGCAAACGCGCCGAAACATACGGCCGGGCGCCCTATTTTGTCGAACACGTGCGCCAGCAACTCGACCGCCAGTTTGGCTCTCGGCTCAAGCGCGACGGCTTTACCATCCACACCACCTTGGACGCGCGCCTGCAATTGATTGCCGAGAAACACTTTGCCTCCGAAATCGGCAAAGTACAACAGGCCGTCGACAAATACCTGGCGCACCAAGATTCCACGGCCGACCTGCCCGACTCAGCCACGGTCCAAGCGGCCTTTGTGGCCATGGATCCCCATACCGGTCATATTCTGACCATGATCGGCGGGCGCGACTTTACCGAAAGTCCTTTTAATCGCGCCACTCAGGCAACGCGGCAACCGGGTTCCGCCTTTAAACCGTTTGCCTATACGGCCGCCATCGACAACGGCCGCTTTCCAATCGACGTGCTGGACGATAATGCCATAACTGTGATCGAGGCCAACGGCGAGATCTGGGACCCAGAAAATTACGACAAGACCTTCAAAGGCCCCATGACCTTGCGCGAGGGATTTAAACAATCGCGCAATTTAATTGCCATCAAACTCGCCCAGGACGTTGGACCGCGCCGCATCGCCCACTACGCCAAAACTATGCTGGGCGACAAATACTACGTGCAGGGCGAACGCCAACGCAGTGAAATACCCATCGCCCCGGTCACCTCTATAGCCGTGGGCACCAGTGGTGTACATCTGCTGGATCTGGTGGCCGCCTATAGCGTTTTTCCCAACAAGGGTATCTACGTCGAACCCATAGGCATTAAACGCGTCGTCGACAAAGACGGCAACACGGTCTTTGAGCAAAAAACCAGCCGCCGCGAAGTTTTGCGTCCGGCCGTCGCCGTCATCATGACCGACATGATGCGCTCGGTAATTGACGAGGAGCGCGGCACCGGGCGCAGAATCAGGTATATGTATGGCTTTAAAGCGCAGGCGGGCGGCAAAACCGGTACCACCAACAGCTATGCCGATTCCTGGTTTATCGGTTTTACGCCCCACATCGTCGCTGGCGTTTGGGTGGGCATGGACGACCCGAGCATGAGCCTGTGGCCCCGCCAGGCCGGGGCGGTGGCGGCGCTACCGCTGTGGGCGCTCTTCATGCAGGAGGTCTACCGCGACGTAGAACCCTACCGCAGTCGCACCCACGAGGAATTCGACTACCCGATGGATTTGGTGGTGGAACGCGCCATCTGCCGGGACACCCACAAGTTGGCCACCCGCTACTGCCCGCGCCAGGGTGAAGATATATTTATTAGGGAAGGGGTTATGCCCGAATCCTGCCCGCTGCACGGCGCCGCCAAAGCCAGCCAACCTTCCAAGCGCCGCCAGCGTTTTTGAAGCTTATTCGTCGAGCTTAAATTTGGTGGGTTTGCGGCGCCGCTCTTTTTGCTTGTAACCGCCCACCTGCTTGGTCAACTCGCCCAGTTCCTTCTCCAACTCGCCAATTTCCTTCTGCATCTCGTCGACCGAAGTCTTGGTTTCGCCGGCTGCGGCTTGCTCCGCCTCAATTTGCATCTCGGATTCGCGAATTTCCCGCCGCGCGGCATCTGCTTTGGGCTTGAGACCGGAAGACGCATTGAGGTACTCAATGAGGATTAGACTAGGAAACCGGCGGCGCCGATCGCTATGACAGTGTAGACCCAGGCCATTGGCTACCTAAAGTGAGGTTGTGGATGTAGACATCTCAAAGTTCCTGTATAATCCGGGTCAAACGCGCGGCGTGCGCCGTATTCATAGCCGCCATGATCTTACCCGCTTTGGCCGGATCTATGCCTTTTAAGATCATGGCCTGCATGGTATCGGTCAAGCCCTCGGCCGATTGCAATATCTCGGCCGCCGGCCCCGGCTTAAGCCCTTCGACCAATTTTGTCAGATCTGCAAGGTTCTCTTTTCGCTTCTCTTGCCGAGTACTATCGGCAAATCCTTTGAGGCTGGTTTCTGCCTGTATTAGGCTGTCTCCCTTGGCGGTCAACTTCAATTTCTCTGTCGCCAGACTGTCCTCGCGCTCTTGCAATTCCTGTAGTTTGGCTTCATAGAGCGCGTTGTATTCTTTACTCAGGGCATACGCCGAATCGATGCTAAATCCCTTGGGCCTAAATTCATCCCGCAGCCGCGTTGAATCGACGCCCTGCCACAATTGCACCAATTGCTCGGGTTTTTTTACCGTTTCCGTAAAAAAGAGCATGGCGACCAAAGCGGCGGCAAACGAAATAAACATGCCGATGATGAGCAGGGGCACCAGAACAAATTTCATGCATCCACCTCGGGCCTTTTAAGGCACAAAAAAAATATAGACCAGGCCGCCAATAATGCTACCCGTCAGCCCCAATTCCATCACTTTATTATCGGCAACAATCTCGGTGCGCTCCACCACCTCGGATTGGCCTAGCAAATCCACCGCCGCCGAAGACACTTGGTCTGTACCATAGGTCTCTATTCTGTCGGCCCACAGTACCGTGCCCGCCGTATTTTGCAAGCGCAACACTAAATCGCCAAACACTTCGCGGCGATTGCCGCCGTCAAATAAGCCCCAGCGCTTCTTATTGGGCGAGTACACCACGCGCGCGTCGACCAGACGGTAGTGTATTATCGTGGATTCAAGTCCATCCTCTTGGGGATCCTTTAACGTGATTTCATAGCCCCGCTTGGGCAAAGCCTGGTGCAGGACGTCTTCCACCACCCAATTGCCGTCGTGTTTGGCATCGGCTTGCAAATAGGTGTATTTTCCCGGCTGCAACGGCAAATCGTCTAATTTGTTGGCCACGGCCTCGCCAAGGGCATTGCTCACCAATTGCAAATCGGTGGCATAGGTTATTTCCTGTCCACTGGGTATTTCTTCCTGGGCCCGGACGACATGCACAAGCGTGGCTTCTCCGCCGTATACGGGAACAAACCAAAAATGTTGGTCGGGCTTAACGTAGCTATCCCAACTAAAAGGGCCGGCTTTGACCGGCTCAACCGACAGCGCCAAACCCATTTCCCCACCTGGGGATAGCGTGCCGACTTCTCGCCATACCACCTCCTGCCCCGGCCCGCTTTCCGATGATACAATTTTAGCATTATCAATATCTTGCGATAATTCGACTGCAGTAAAAACGGAGGGAATCTCAAGCCGCAATTCGTCTAATTTAATGGCGACATTACTGGGATTGAACAGCTCATACACCAGTTTGCTGCGCTCCCCCACAGTGAGCGCAGGCGAGTCTAGTTTCAATCGCGCATGGGGCACGGTGGCCACCTCAATTTCTACCTTGGGCAATGCAGAGCCATGTATTTGCTCACCTTGCACTACGCCTTGCAACAGCGCCATTCCAGCTTGGCGGCGCTCAATGCGCATCTGCCATTTTAACGTATCCCGCTGTCCTGCTGCAAGCCCCTTCTTCCATTGGGTTTTGGCCTGCTCCCCATCCATTAAAAACCCTTCGGGCACAGCCCACTGAATGGCTGTAAGCATGCGCTCTTGAGCGTCTGTATTGTGGACTATCAATTCCAAAACTACATCTTCACCGGGAAAGACCCGCAGGGGCATCGCCTCGATTTGCACCTTGAGAGGCGCCTCAATTGCTAAGGGGATATAGGCCGTATGCGCCGCTTTGCCCATGGCTTCTAGAGAAGAATAAATCTCTCCACGCCAACGAGTTGTTCGTGTGCTGCCGGCTGTATCTATGTCGATAAAAAGCGTATCGACTCGCTCGCCGCCAAGTGGTTTCTTGCCGTAGTCTACCGCAATTTCCCTTTGGTTTATCGTCACAGTTCCAAGGGCAGAACGGGCATCGAGCACATGTACATCGGCCGCCTCGCAGACCAATTCAGTCCGCACAACTGCTTCGCCATCACCCGCAAAATAATGTAGATACAGGATGGCTTCCCGCACCTGTCCCGGCCCGGCGATGGCCTCTTTGGCAAAGCGCGCAGTAAAGGTAGAACGCGCTTGTGCTACTGTGCTAAGGAATAACACAAGCAAAACAAAACAGAGAGCGGTCAACTTCTTGGGCGGCCTTTTACAACTTGCGCTAATGTAGCTCAAAACGTTTGTAACAGAAAGTATTTTCACGTCATAGAAATTTACTGAACTGCTTTTGTAACTTATACTTGCGTCAATTCTACCTTAATATAAAAGTCCTCTATTGTCAAGCCATTTCTAGAGGCAATTGCGGCGAGAAAAGTCTTGACTTTATTGCATTTCACCAAATATTTAAAGATCTTCCTAAGCGCTATATTTTTCTGCGGATGTATTAAAGTGCTGCACATTTTCGCATATTGCATGACGGGCTTGGTCCTGGCTTTTTTTCTTTTGCCCACGCGCATTGGTTTACGCCTCCAGCGCCCATCCGAGTCACAAGCCTTAAATGCTGTATTTTCATGGAGTTTCTTTGCTGGCATAGTTGGCTTATGCCTCAGCCTACAAAAAGGTAAACGCCATCTTTCTTTCTTCGTTGCCGGACATCCCCTCGCCTTTCTTAGCTTAACCTTGGGAGGTAAAGCGAAAAAGAAAAAAACCGCTGCGCCAAAAAAGCAGGCCGCTGTGGACGATAAAGAGAAAACCACAGAAGAGGCACCATCAAAGCCCTTGCTACAACGACTCTCCTTTCTTGCCGATCTCCTATTGCGGCCTATGCTGCGTTTTCTCCCACGCTTAAAACATCCCTTTGGACTGTACAAACTGAGAGTACAGGGAGAAATAGGTTTTGCCGACCCGTGTAAAACAGGCAAATTATGTGGATATATCTATATCTTAAATACATTTAAAAATAGAAATTTAGATATAGATATATACCCCAATTTCACAAGCCCAGGAATGCGGGGACAATTGCAATTAATAATTCGCTTCCACCTGGGTTATTTGCTCTTTCTCATCTTGGCTTTGGGACTGGAAATCGGTATTCGGTGGTTGATATTGCGCCTTGTCCGCCCGTCCTGGAGACCCGGTTTTATCTAAGATCAAAAAGGAGTACTGCTCCATGTCATCTCATTTGGAAGGATTAATCGAGCGCGTCCTGGGCGAGTTGCACAGCATCGTCCAGACGGAGACCATCATCGGCGAACCCATTCAGGCCGGCGAGGTCCTATTGATCCCGGTCTCCAAAATTTCCTTTGGCTTTGGCGCCGGCGGCCAGGAGGGCAAAACCCAGGGCGGTACAGCCGGCGGCGCCACCGTGCAGCCCATTGCGTTTGTCGTTATAGACGGAGAAGGCAAGGTGCAATTGCTAACCCTGGGCGATAAAGAAGCGGGATTGGGCCAATTGATGGAATTGGTGCCGGAGGCCTTAAACAAGATTCGCAAATTTGTCGGCAAGAAAAAGGACGCAGCAGATGAAGAAGACGCAGAGACCGCCGAGCAAGAGGGTGAGGAAAACGCTTGATTTAATGGTGATCGCTATCGGTGGGAAAAAATTTAAAGCGACCGTCCAGTAGTAGATGGGTGTACCAACCTACAATACAAGCGACTAAATACACTGCGTGCTGCCGCAGCAATGCACTGACATTTTCCCAAGAAAAACCGCTCATCCAGTTCTGGCGCGCGCGCCAGTATTCATAGACTGCTCCCAGCAGCACCGCCACAATTAGGGGGCTAATTTTCCAGTGGGTCCAGCCCCGGTGGTGATCCAGTAAGGGCAAAACGGCCAATAGCCCCACCAACGTAGCCAATTCGTAGTGCTGTTTCCAGCCCAAATAGAGCAAGGCACCAAAGACCAGACGAAAAAACCAGCGCTGCGGTACCGATGAAGTATCGAGGTCGGGAAAAAGCGAGAAAAACACTGTTGTACCCCACACACTGCCCCAGGCGCGCAGGTCGCCGGGCGGCACGTACTCCCAATGAGCCGCCAGTCCAGCGACGCCGATTCCGGCGACCACACCGCCAATCAGATGACCTCTAAATGTCATGGCCCGGTTAAATCGTTACCTCGGGTGGAAAATCCTTAGAGGCTATTTCAAAAATGCCGGCGAGTCCAAAACGCGAGCGAAATGGACGCTGACAAGGCGACGGAAGGCAACACGGTCAGCGCCCCATTTGCAGCTGCGCGACGGCTGGTGGCATTGTTGAGATAGCCTCTTAAGGCGTTGCGGCAAGTTCTCGCCGCGGTTGCCGTTTTTCTCTTTGCTGCTGGTAGAGTTGACCACAGGCCGCGTCGATATCGCGCCCTCGACTCTCGCGCACCGTCACAGTAACATTGGCCTGGGCATCCAAAAGCTGGCGAAAACGAGTCAACCGGCCAGCGGAGGGCCGCCGAAACAAACTGTCGGGACCCAATTCGTTGTAGGGAATGAGGTTGATTTTGCAAGGTACTTCCCTGGTTATGTCTGCCAAACGCACCGCATCTTGGTCAAAATCGTTGAAGCCGTCCAATAAGACGTATTCAAAGGTAACTCGCCGTCCGCGCAAATCGTAGAATTGCCGAGCCGCGTCTAGCAAATCGGCGATCTTGTATTTGCGGTTAATGGGCATAATCTGTTGGCGCTGCGTATCGGTGGTGGCGTTGAGGGAAATGGCCAGCCCCACATTGAGGTCCTGGTGGGCGAGTTTGAGTATGCCAGGGACGTAACCGGCAGTGGAGACCGTGATTTTGCGCCCGCCGATGCCGGCGCCTTCTTGTAAACGCATCAGGTGTAAAGCGCGCACTACCTGATCGAAATTGAGCAGCGGTTCGCCCATGCCCATCATAACCACATTGGTAATCCGCTCGCCGCGCGCCTGGACAAAGTGAACAATGTGCAACAACTGGTCGACAATTTGCCCGGCCTCGAGGTTGCCTATAAGGCCCATCTTGCCAGTGGCGCAAAACTTGCAATCCAGCGGACAGCCCACCTGAGAGGACAGGCAAACCGTGCGGCGCGCCCCATCGACAATGAGCACGGCTTCGATGCGCTCGCCGGTGGGCAGGGCAAAAAGGAATTTAACCGCTTCGCCATTGCGCGCCTCCTGGCGTTCTACTTCGCGCAATTGGCCGACCCGAACGACCTGTTGCAATTCCGTCCTGAACTGTTTAGACAGGTCTGTCATCGCGTTAATATCTGCTTCGCCCTTGCCATAAATCCAAGTAAACAATTGATCTGCCCGATAGGCCGGCTGCCCCAATTGGATGACCAAGGCGCGCAATTCTTCCGGCAACATGCCCTTTAAATCGACGTGTGTGGCGCTGGAATTGGACAATTAAAACCTCGTTATACGACAATGTAAGAAATCTAAAACCACTTGACGCTTTCCTATCATAGGTTTATAATAATAAACAGTTTGTAGCAGAAATGGTCAATGCGGAAATGGCTGTTTTATCCTCCTCCTAACACAGCTGTAATTACCCACTCTCCCAATTACCCGGCGCGATTCCATAAAAATATGCGGTCATTTTCTTCTATTTGGTTCGGTGCCATTTGTATCTTCGTTCTAATTTTGGTAGGCGTGCGTTTTGAATTGCTCTACGAACGCATTGCAGCCGTTCCAGCCACCCCCGGCCATCCGCCGACTCTGGTTCCGGTAGAGCCCGTTCAATTGCCTTTTACCGGTCCCGATGCGACCGAGCCCACTTCCTCCTTTGCCGCGACTGCTCTGCGAGTTATTCGCGACACCCTCAACTACGACGACACGATCTATCATTCGCTCAAGCGCAATAAAATTGGCGAGGCGCAAATTCTCGCCTTGAATCAGGCCCTCAAAGACGTGTTTGACACGCGCTCCGAATCACACCCCGGGGACCACTACATTCTAAAAATAGACACCACCGGCACCATTCAACACTTTTCCTATACGCCCGAAAAAACGCCGGAACGCCCCGTCCTCATCGTGCGCCAGACCGCTCGCCTCAGTGCCCAGCGGCTTCAATTGCCCCTGGAAACGCGTTTGGAAACGATCGAGGTGACCATCGTCGACAACCTTTTTAACGCCATCAGTATAGCCGGCGAAAACGACGTGCTAACCGACCGGCTAACCGACGATATCTTTGGCGCCGTCATCGACTTTATTGTAGACCCGCGCGTTGGCGACCGCATGGGGGTCGTTTTTGAGAAGATGTATCAAAACGGCCGTTTCATCCGCTATGGCCGCATTCTGCTGGCCCACTACCAGGGACGCGTTGTAGATCAATTGGCGGTGTACTACGAAGATGCAGAAAAAAACTGGGGCTATTACGACGAAAAAGGCCAGTCGGTGGCCCGCCCCTTCTTGCTGCAACCGCTTTCGTACCGGCGCATCAGCTCCCCCTTCAGCCGCAAGCGTTTTCACCCGGTGTTAAAGAAGAATGTACCCCACCTCGGAGTAGACTATGCCGCTTCCACCGGCACCAAGGTGTGGGCTACGGCGCGCGGCTACGTCACCTACGCCGGCAGAAAAGGTAGCTACGGCAAACTGGTTGAGATAGAGCATCCCAACGGCTATCGCACTCGCTATGCCCACCTCAGCCGCATAAGAGTAAAAAAAGGGCAGGCCGTCAAGCAGCACGCCGTTATCGGCAACGTCGGCATGACCGGTCGCGCCACCGGCCCCCACTTGCACTACGAATTGCTCAAAAACGGCCGCCATATCAACCCGCGCAATATCAATCGCCAGGCCAAGGGCGAACCTCTGCAAAAGCGCTACTTACCAGATTTTATTAAACAGCGAGACACTCATCAAGCTCTTTTGCGTCGGCCGGACAACCACCAAATTCACTTGGCTGATCGCTAAAATTTGATATAGATGTAGATTTGTCCTTTTCCCGCTTGAACCCGCCTTGATTCATTCGATAAGATGACAAACACATCACCAAATAGACAACACCATACCTTGACACTGCCAGCGTCTTACCTTGTATTGTCTTGTCAGATAAATCACCAGATGATCTCTTACAGAACCCGGTTATGGAAGACGAACTCCTGCGCGATCTGGAGAAACTAGTCAAAGAGGACGGACGTTTTAAAAAGGAAGCATATTACTTTTTGTACGAAGCTTTGCAATACACAGTGGACAAGATGGACAAAACCCACCTACCCGATGACGAACGCCACATCTCCGGCAAAGAACTGCTCTACGGCATCAGCGAATACGCCATGGATCAATTCGGCCCGCTCACCCTGGCCGTCCTCCACCACTGGGGGGTGCACCAGACGCGCAACTTCGGCGAAATAGTCTTTAACCTGGTCGACGCCAACTTGATGAGCAAGACCGAAAACGACTGCATAGACGATTTTGACAACGTCTACGATTTTGCCGACGAATTCAACTGGAAAAAGCGCAAGAACAAATTCAGGCGTCTGGCCCAATAAATACATCCATGAAAATAGCTTATTTTGAATGTTTTTCCGGTATCAGCGGCGACATGGTCCTGGGCGCTCTGATCGACGCCGGCCTCGACGCCGACCTATTGCAGGGAGAACTGGCCAAACTCGGACGCCAAGACGTCAGTGTTGCCTTTCAAGCCACATCGCGACACGCCATTGCCGCCACTCGCGCCGAGGTTTGCGTTAACCGCCAGGCCATGACCATAGCGCGCGAACACCACCTGGATCTGACCCCCCAGGGAGCACGCCGCGACCATCCTCACTACCGCCTTGAGGACGTCCTCAAACCCATCCGCCAGAGCCAATTAGACGAGACGGTCAAAGAGCACGCCATCGGCGTATTCCAACGCCTGGCCGCCGCCGAAGCCGCTGTACACGGAGTTCCCGCCGAACAGGTCCACCTGCACGAAGTAGGCGCCATAGACGCGGTGGTCGATGTGGTAGGGGCCGTCGCCGGCCTGCACCTACTGGGCGTCGAAAAAATTTATGCATCGCCGCTGCGCCTGGGCACAGGATTTGTAAAATGCGCCCACGGACGCTACCCCGTGCCCGTGCCGGGCGTGCTGGAACTGTGCCGCAATATTCCCTGCGAGCAAACCGATATTCGCGCCGAGTTGGTTACGCCCACCGGGGCGGCGCTCATCACTTCCCTCGCCTCTTTTGACCCGGTCCCCCCCATGCGCCAGGAGTGCGTGGGCTACGGCGCCGGCAAGCGCGACCTGGCAGCTGGCCCCAACCTGTTGCGCCTGCGCATTGGCCAAACTACAAACCAATTAGAACGCGACCACCTCGTACTCATCGAGGCCAATATCGACGACATGAATCCCCAAATCTATGGTTACCTCTTTGAGTTGCTGCTCGACCAGGGTGCCAAAGACGTCTATATTACGCCTGTGTACATGAAAAAGGGCCGCCCAGGCAACCTGCTCAGCGTGCTGGTAGAAGCCGACCAAGTCGAATCGACTGCCGCCACTATCCTGGCAGAAACTACAACCATTGGCGTGCGTTTTCACAACGTCGAACGGCGCAAATTAAAGCGCCACATAGCCGAGGTCACCACGCCCTATGGCCCCGTGCGTCTCAAAGTAGTCGAACTCAAAGAAGGCGAGCGTGCCGTGCCCGAATACGAAGACTGCGCCGCCCTGGCGCGGCAGCACAATATGCCGCTGCAGACGGTTTATGCCGCCGCCCGCGCCGCCACAAAAGAAGACTAATATATGCCCCGCTTGATGTACTTGAGTATCATCGCCCTATTAGTGAGTTGTTATGGCACGGCGGCCATAGCAGAAGAAGAGGCCAAAAAACCAAAGGAACCCCTCGCACTGCCCAGCAACCAGGGCGCCCTCGACGAATTCGACAACCTCATTATGCTGAGCGCCACGGCAAACAATCCCGCCCGCCTGATAATGGGCGACGACCACGGTTTTGTCCACGTCTACGAACAGCGCGGCGAGGCTTTTGCCGAAGTGTGGACCAGCGAATTTCTCGAGGGCGCCATAAGCCATCTCTTCTTGGCCGACATCAACGCCGACAGCCTCGAAGAAATTGTCGTGGTCATCGATCAGGGGCGCTTTTATTATTTGGACACCCAGGCCTACAACACCCTGTGGAGTAACCCCCTCAGCGAATACGAACGCATCAGCGCCCTGCTGGTTCACAACATCGACGAAGACGCCCAGCCCGAACTCATCTTATGCGCCGATGGCCATTTGATCATATACGACGGCCGCGACCAATTTGAAGAATGGCGCAGCGAACAAGACAACCTCGAGGCCTCCGAGATCCTCATCGCCGACGTCGACGGCGACGGCGGCGACGAAATTGTGCTCAACAACGGCTATGTTTTTGACGCCCGTTTTCACGACCTCGAGTGGCAATCGCCAGATCCCTTTGGCGAACGCATGGGGTTGCTCGATATCGACGACGACGGCATTCTAGAAGTCGTCGGCGAATTTCGCCAGCGCTTTATCCGCATATTTGACATAGACCTGCGCCGCGAAAAGTCGCCACGGCCTTGATTTGCGCCGGCCCTGTGCCCGCCCAATCTATTGACAAGGGCGGTGCAATTTAGCTTTTTACCGACTACTATCGACGTGCAAAGATCTCTACGCCCATCGCTTTAACAAGGAGCAAAACCATGTCTCGACCCGTCACCCTGTTCACGGGCCAATGGGCCGACCTCGATACCGACACCATGTGCCAACAGGCCAAATTTTTTGGCTACGACGGCCTAGAACTGGCCTGCTGGGGCGACCACTTTGAGGTCTACAAAGCCGACGACGCCTATTGCCAGGCCAAACGCGAATTGCTGGAAAAACACGAATTGAAGCTCTTCTCCATCTCCAACCACCTGATCGGCCAGGCTATCTGCGACCGCATAGACGAGCGCCACCAGGCCATTCTGCCCGACTACGTGTGGGGCGACGGAGACCCCGAAGGCGTGCGCCAGCGCGCCGCCGCCGAGATGATCGCCACCGCCCAGGCCGCTCAGCGCCTTGGCGTCGACGTGGTCAACGGCTTTACCGGCAGTTCCATCTGGCATCTGCTCTACTCGTTTCCGCCCACCCCGCCGCAGATGATCGACGCCGGTTTTGCAGACTTTGGGGCGCGCTGGAAACCTATTCTCGACGCTTTCCAAGAGGCCGGCGTAAAATTCGCTCTAGAAGTCCACCCCACCGAGATCGCCTTCGACATCGCCTCGGCCGAGCGCGCCATTGAGGCGGTGGACGGCCATCCCTGCTTCGGTTTCAACTACGACCCCAGCCACCTAGGCTACCAGGGGGTAGACTACGTCGAATTCATCTACCGCTTTAGCGAGCGCATTTTCCACGTCCACATGAAAGACGTGGGCTGGTCCGCCACCCCCACCGACGCCGGCGTTTTTGGCGGCCACCTCGACTTTGGCGACCGGCGGCGCTACTGGGACTTCCGCTCCCTGGGGCGCGGCAATATCGATTTCGAAGAGATCATTCGCGCTCTCAACCGCATCAACTACCAGGGGCCGCTTTCGGTGGAATGGGAAGACGGTGGTATGGATCGTGAACACGGCGCCAGCGAGGCCTGCGATTTTGTCAGACAGGTCGATTTTAAACCCTCCGATGTCGCTTTTGACGCCGCCTTTGCCGAATAAGGTCGCAATGCCGTTCCTCCGCACTGCGTCGGGGGAACGGCCCGTCGCCATGTGGCTGCTCGCCATTTTCTTTTTCTTCGTCGCCGCACCGCTGCCGGCACAGATTGAACCCGGCGGTCTCAACTTGCCTCCCAATGGCATCGTAAATTTCGAAACGCAATTGCTCGCCACCCTGGCCGGCCCCCATGAGCGCGCCTTTTTACAAATTCTCACCGACGTGAGCATTCTCCACGACGACACCGTAGACACCGCTTTCGTCTACGACCTGATGGTGCGCTTTGACCCGCAGCGCTACCGCGCCCCCCATGCCGGCGTCTACCCACTCAATTTTGCCGACCAATTTATCCTGTGGGGCAAGCGCATCGCCCGCTATACCGTGCGTTCCAAGTGGCTCAGCAGCCGCTTCTATCTGCACGACATTTCCACCGGCCATCAGGCCTGGATTTTTACGGAAGAAACGCGCCGGCTCTACTTTGATTCAGACAAAGAGATCGACGCGGAGCGCAACCGCAAACTGGGCAGCCCGCAATGGCTCGCCGCCATCTACAAAACCGAGCCCGGTACGGATTTGCGCACCATGGGAAGGTGGCTGCAAGGCATGCGGGAAGAAAGTCGAGATCTCGTCATGCAGCGCAATAAAGCCGCCCGGGCCACCCTGGGCAATGCAACGGGAAATTAAACGATGCCGCAAAGATACACCATCTGGCCAATCCTTCTGGCCCTGCTGCTTTTAAGTTGTGCGACCGAAAAGGAAAACGCACTCGTCTTTGGCCGCGGCGGCGACTCCGTTGGCCTCGACCCGGCGCGCGAAAACGACGGTGAGTCCTTTAAAGTCTGCGACAACCTCTACGAGACCCTGGTCACCTATGCCGCAGAGAGCACGGCAATAGAACCGCAATTGGCCCGCTCTTGGACCGTTAGCCCCGACCAACTAACCTGGACATTTCACCTGCGCACCGACGTCCGCTTTCACGATGGCACCCCCTTTAATGCCGCGGCCATGTTGTTTTCGTTGGGGCGTCAATTCATCAAAGACCATCCCTTTTATAAAGAGGGCATCTACCTCTACTGGGAGAGCATGGACATGGACGCCGTCGTCGCCGCCATAGACGCGCCCGACGACTCGACCCTGGTCATTCACCTGCACCAACCCAACGCCCCCTTCCTGGCCAATTTGGCGATGAATTTCTGCGCCGCCGTCAGCCCCACTGCGGTGCGCCAGTACGGCGATGACTACCCCAAAAACCCGGTGGGCACCGGCCCTTTCCGCTTTGCCGAATGGCGCCCGGACGAGCGCATCGTGCTGCTGCGCAACGAAAACTATTGGGGCGCGGCGGCCAAACTCGAGCGTTTGATTTTTAAGCCCATCTACGACGCTTCGGTGCGCTTCTTAGAGTTGAGCACCGGCGCCATTCACGGCCTCGACAACCTCAGTCCCGAACTCATCGGCGAAATTGAAGCACATCCCGAACTGCAATTGCTCACCCAGCCGGGCATGAACGTGGGGTATTTGGCCATGAACATGGACCGCCCTCCCTTCGACAATCGCCTGGTGCGCCTGGCACTCAACCACGCCATCGACAAAAACGCCCTGATAGACAATTTCTACCAGGGCCGCGCGCTGCCGGCCCAAAACCCCATTCCCCCCACCCTGTGGGGTTATAACGACGCCATCGAACCCTATCCCTACGATCCGCAAAAGGCGCGCCAATTGTTGCGCCAGGCCGGCTACGAGAAGGGGTTTGAGACCGAATTGTGGGCCATGCCGGTGCCACGCCCCTATATGCCCCAACCGCAGAAAATAGCCGAAGTCATCCAGTCCGACCTCGAAAAAGTGGGTGTGCGGGCAAAAATCGTATCCTGGGAATGGGGTACCTACCTGGCCAAGGTGTCGAACGGCGAACACCCCATGGCCCTTTTGGGCTGGACCGGTGACAACGGCGATCCCGACAATTTCCTCTACGTCCTGCTCGACAAAAACGCCGCCGTCAAACCGGCCCAAAACATCGCCTTCTACCGCAGCGACGAACTCCACCAGATACTGGTAGACGCCCGCCGCAACGCCGTCCAGGACGAGCGCGTAGCCCTCTATCGCAAAGCCCAGGAGATCGTCCACCGCGACGTGCCGTGGGTGCCTCTAATACACGCCACTCAAACGGCGGCTTTCCGCCGCAATGTGCGCAATTTTAAGCTGCACCCCACCGGTAGTAAGTGGTTCCACAAGGTCTACTTTTTGCCTTAGCGCATGTATTCTTTCGTTCTAAGGCGCTGTGCCCAATTGGTGCCAACCCTGCTGGGCATCTCCCTGCTAACGTTCTCCATGATCCACCTAGTGCCCGGCGACCCAGCGCAAATTATGCTGGGCGAGCGCGCCGACACCGCCAGCGTCGCCGCCCTGCGCGCCGAAATGGGGCTGGACCAACCCCTCTACGTACAATTTTACCGTTTCTTCGCCGACCTCCTGCACGGCGATTTGGGCCGATCCTTTCGCACCCACGAAAAAATCACTACCGAAATCGCCCAACGCTTTCCCGCTACTTTTGAACTCACGTTCTTCAGCATGGTCCTGGCCGTTTTCGGCGGCAGCGCCGCCGGCCTGGTAGCGGCGGCGCGTCGCGGCAAAAGTGCCGATTACGCCAGTATGGTGACGGCGACAGCCGGCATTTCGCTGCCGATTTTTTGGCTGGGACTGATGCTCATCCTATTGCTGGCCGTGTACCTGCCCCTCTTCCCCATCTCTGGCCGCCAAAGTCCGCACATTTACTTTACCCCACACACCCATTTCTACCTGCTAGATACCCTCCTAAGCGGCCATTGGCAGGCTTTTGCCAACGTGCTCTGGCACCTCGCCCTGCCCACGCTCACCTTGGCCACCATACCCATGGCCGTCATCGCCCGCATGACTCGCGCCAGCCTGCTCGAAGTACTGGGCGAAGATTACATCCGCACCGCCTGGTCTAAGGGATTGAGCGAAAAAACAATTTTATTGCGCCATGCCTTTAAAAACGCCTTCATCCCCACACTCACCGTCATCGCCCTGCAATTCGGCTACCTCTTGGGCGGCGCAATTATAACCGAAACCATATTCTCCTGGCCCGGCCTGGGCCGCTGGCTTTTTTTGGCCGTCCAAGCACGCGACTTCCGCGCCGTACAGGGAGGCGTTCTCCTGTTGGCTACGCTATTCGTCCTCATCAACCTTCTGGCCGATATCCTCTACGCCTGGCTCGACCCCCGCATCCGCTATAACAAATAGAACAATCCGCGTAGTCAATGAGCCATATTTCCACAGGAGTCTCGCACCCTACACTCAATAATCAACGCGATGCAAATCGGCACTCGAGACACCTTTGGTAAAGGTGCCCTCTTGCAGCCCCTGATCGAACTTCACCTTGTCGTATTTTAACTTAAGACTGTTCGCCCCCTGATGGATCTCCACCCGGGCGGGCAGATAGAGCGGTCCAACGCGGCGATAATCGCTCATCAGGCGGTACCACACCAAGGTACCATCGCTGCGCCGCACCTCTTCGCGCATTATAAAACCGCGATGCAAGTCGACCCAAATGTGCCGCCTTATACCGTCCCCTGCCAGTACGGCGATGGCGCGATCGGCGCGCGGGTATTGGATCTCGCGCTCGGCGTCGAGCGCCCCCGGTGCAACCAAACCCAAGAGGACAAATTGGAGATCGTATTACCCCCAATAGATTCCCGTCAACTGCGCCAACAGCGGCCCTTGGGCGGCCCCCTTC